>CAYPIB010000070.1:0-15526 GCA_964410675.1 uncultured Roseburia sp. | reverse complement strand
AGGCGATACGGTTGAGATTCCATTTGCTGCCTATGACGATAATGCTGCTAAAGCTGTTGCTGCAACCTTGGTAGTGCAGGCTATTCTTGACGATGCAAAACTTGATGTTGCTAGAGTAGACTGGAACGAAGAGGATGGTGAATTTGAACTACGATTAAAGAAAAACTCTGCATATAAAATTTATAGTTTTAAAGTTACAATCGCTGCCGAACCCAACAGCAAAATTGTAGCTGATGCAAAAGAACTGATAGGCGATAGCGTTACAGTTCCGTTTGGTACCGTCGACCCTGATGAGAACGGGGAATGATCCTAATTTTATATTGAAGCTTGAAAATGTAAAAAGCCACTTACAAAAGTCTTATCAACTCTTATAAGTGGCTTTAATACTGGGTTGGGCTGTTTAAAAAACAGTCAGTGACTCGTACGGGAATCGAACCCGTGTTTCCGCCGTGAGAGGGCGGCGTCTTAACCGCTTGACCAACGAGCCATTGAAGTACTTGCTTATATTACTATAAAGTTTTAGAAAAAGCAACATTTATTTTAATATTTCTTAATAAATAAAATAAAGGTGTCGTAAAATAGCTAAATAAAGCTATTCGCGACACCTTACATTATTTTTTCTTCCTATAGTTATTATTATACATCCGATGTAAAGCTGCCCGGATACAATGTCTCAAATATACCATTTGCAATAGCACGTGCGATGGCATCAAAATTATTATCAAAAAATACATTATCATCATCCGTATTAATAAAACCCGCTTCTACCAATACTGAAGGCATTTGGGTGCGGCGCAAAACGTAAAGATCCTTCCGAACATTTACTCCTTGATTTGTAAAACCAACCTGTTCAAGCTGGGTATTAATATTTTCTGCCATTGTATTCGCTATACCGAAATTATTATAAACAAGACTTTCAATTCCCGTGTAACTATTAGGTATCGGTGAAGAATTGCGATGGATCGAAACAAAATAATCTGCTCCGGAAGCATTTGCTTCCCTTACTCTCTCTGGGAGACTCATATCAACATCGTTTGTTCTTGTATATAAAACATTTACACCATATTCCTGCAATACTTCGCCAACTGCCAGCGTAAGGGCCAATGTATCATCTTTCTCCTGTCTTCCTTCATAAACAGCACCTGGGTTACTGCCGCCATGACCCGCGTCAAGCATCACTGTATAAGCCATTAACATTACCTCTAAAATTCTCTTACTATTTTAATATGCAGAATATTTCATAAGGCAACTGATTTTTCATAAATCCTCATTCATTTAATAGAATTTTTACTTTTTATCTTAGCAACAGCAAAAATAATTATGCTTATTATTACTAAAATGATAGTAATAAATTGGGAAGTCGATAACAGTCAATACTATTTAATATCTTCCTTTTCAAAATGAGATATACTTGCCCACATACTTGCAATACATAATACAACAATTAAGAGTATAGAAACAACAGGCATACTGACATCATTATGCATTTGCCCCGTTAATAATGGATACACTGCTGTCCATGGTATGAAACCTGCTATAGGTGCGCCGCTTAACACTACATTTATCAGTACTGTAACAGCAACTGCTATAGTCGGAAAAATAAATCCATTCGTACGCAATGCCAAATAAACAAATGGTGTTATAACTGCATACAGTAACACACTTCCATATATAATCTTAAACGAGAAATAAATAACCGAAGCAAGAACTTTTAAAATAGAAAAATGATATGTTCCGATTACCATATTACAAAGTGCACATACTACAGACACTTCTATCACTGTAAGCGTCATCAGCATTAAGATACAAATAAATAATGTAAGAAATTTACTGATGATAAATTTATTTTTAGAGATAGGTATAACAAACAAGGTTTTTAATGTTTTTTCTGCATATTCTCTACTGAATAAATAAGCCCCCATTATAGTATAAACAAGGGGTCCAAATATCAGCATTAAAAGCATAAAAACCTGGTCCATTGTACCACCTACCGTAATTGTATAATCTGGTATTGAAAGATAATTTTTTATTTGAAAAATAATAGATAGTATAGGCGGTAATACTGTTCCTAAAAATGTAATTATGGCTATTTTAGAACGTTTGAGTTTAAAAAATTCGCAATAAATCATATTACCCAATAACTCCGCCTCCTATCAAATCCGAAAAATAATCCTCCAGCTTTTCCTCTTTTATATTCAGCCCTATCACAAGTACTCCATTTTGAACAAACTTACTATTTATCTCTGCACTTATATCAATTCTATCAAATATACGAATAAAACGATTGTCCGCTATTTTATAATCTGTAATTTGAAATTGTCGTTCCAGTATCAAGCTGGCCTTATTAACATCTGAAACGTTAAATTCTGTATATTTACGATTATATTTGTGTAATTTTTCCATTTCGGTTTCTTCCAGCAAGCACCCCTCATGCATAATCCCTATGATATCAGCCATTTGTTCTATTTCATTTAAAATATGACTTGATATCAGAATAGTACACCCCTTATCTTTACAAAGATGAACTAAATAGTCACGTATTTCATGTATACCTATGGGGTCAAGTCCGTTAATTGGTTCGTCTAATATTAAAACCTCCGGATCATGCATAATAGCAGCTGCAATACCCAAACGCTGCTTCATTCCCATAGAATATTCACCAAAGTTCTTTTTCACTTCACTTTCTAGTCCCACTACCTCCAGTGCATGTTTTACTGTATCTTTTCTATGCTTTCCTCTTAATCTTGCAAGAATCTCCAGGTTTTCGCCTGCTGTTAAGTTTTCATAGAAGCTGGGTGCTTCTATCATTGCACCAATTCTACGATATGTTTTCATTGGATTTCTCTTATACTCTTCATGAAACAGCATAATCTGTCCGCTTGTTGGTTTGATAAGGCTTAACAGCATTTTCATGGTTGTTGATTTGCCAGCTCCGTTTCTTCCTAAAAGCCCATATATTTTCCCTTGGGGAACATGAATACTCAAGTTATTTACACTAAGCTGTTTACCATATTTCTTAGTTAATCGATTTGTTTCAATCAAATTATTATCCATGAAAAACCTCCTTTAACTATAAGTATAGCAGTTAATTATGACACAACTCTTTATTAAATCTTACTTTTTCCTTACAGCTTGGGGAAAATTAAGAATAAAGCTTGTGCCATTCTCGGAGGAACTAGTTACATTGATTCTTCCTTTCATTGCTGTAACAAGTTCTTTCGTAATTGAAAGCCCTAATCCTGTTCCTATTTGGGAGCGGGTGGAATCGCATTTATATAATCGCTCAAATATGTATGGAAGCTTCTCCGTGGGTATAGCCTTTCCATCATTATGGATCGTAATAGATATTTTATTTTGAATGATTGTACTCTCTATTTTAATGCTGGAGCATTTACCATGCTGCACAGCATTCTGTATCAGATTATTAAGGATTCTTTTATAGGCAGCCTTGTCAATCAGAATAAACCATTCCTCTTCTGCTATATTAACATACAGGGAGACTTTATTTTTCTCCAAAAATTGAAGCCAATCAATCATAATAGTCCTGGTCAATTCATTGATATCATAGTAAATCATTTTATATTGCTGTTCATTAGAATTTATTTTACACCATTCAAATAACATATCAATTAATGACTTTAATGAAAGAGCCTTTTGATACGATACGTGAATATATTCCTTTGTATTATCAGCAGAATTATTATGTAATGCTTCCAGGTATCCCAGCAATGAAGCCAGCGGAGTACGCACATCATGTGACAAGTTGGTTAAAATTTGTCTGTTTGCCGTATCTGCCTTTTTTAACTCAAACAATTGATTTTGATTATCCTGTAATATACTATTCAATTCAAATTTTATACTTGCGAAAATGCCTTTTTTATTAGTAAATAATTTTTGCATTGGATTCTTTTTTATTTCTTTTAACTCAATCAGCAACTCCCCAGCTTGTTTGCGGAAGTTCCATATGCATATAAATTGTAAAATACAGACAAATGTGAATAGGACAATCATGAGCTTCATCATATAGTACCCCCAGATTTATAACCAATTCCCCACACGGTCAATATATACTTTGGATTAGATGGATCATCTTCAATCTTTTTCCTAAGCCGTCTTATATGAACCATAATATTATTATCATCATAAGCATAATCGTCATTCCATACCGCATTATATATTTGCCTTTTTGTAAAAACCAGTCCTAAATTTTCAGCAAAAAACAGAAGTAATTCAAACTCTTTAGCAGTTAAATCAATTATATTACCATTCTTATGTACTTCATGTTTTGATATATCAATGGACAGGTTTCCCATTGTAAGGATATTATTGGCATTCATATCCGTATTAAAAAGCAAGGAGCGGCGTAAAAGCGAAGAAACTCTGGCTGCAAACTCACTATTACTAAATGGCTTAGTTAGATAATCATCTGCTCCCATACGCAACCCTGCGACCTTATCGCCTTCACTGTCTTTAGCTGTTAACATAAGGATAGGGATATGACTATGCATTCTTATTTCCGTTAGAACCTCAAAACCGTTCTTTACAGGAAGCATGACATCCAAAATAATAAGCTGGTATTTTCTCCTTCGCAGCTCCCTCAGCCCCGCTTCGCCATTATGACATATAGATACAGAATACCCTTCTTTTTCCAGATTATTTTTTAACAGCCTGCATAGAGCTATGTCATCATCAATCAATAGTATCTGATTCATTATTTCGCTCCTCCTATGTAAATCTATCTTCTTCTATGAAAAAATAGACACATATATTGTGATGTGACGTCTATTTTTATATTCTCTATATTATATTACATTTTCACATGCCGCAATATACTGCCGCCATGACCCGTGTCAAGCATCACTGCATAAGCCATTAAATCCTCATTCATTTATAGAATTTTTACTTTTTATCCTAGCAACAGCAAAAATAATTATGCTTATTATTACTAAAATGATAGAAATAAATTGGGAAGTCGATAACAGTCCAATATTTCCTCGAGGGTCATTTCTAAATATTTCAACAATAAAGCGCCCAATTCCGTATAGGAGTAAATAAAGTCCTGTAATATAACCATCTTTTTTTATTTTACCTGCTAATATTATAAGCACAAATGCAAGTAAAAAGTCTCCGGCACTGGAAAATAACTGAGTAGGCAGTAATTTTACACCGGAAGGTGCCATTGCATCAGCCGGAAAAATAACCCCTAACATACTATCTGTCTCCCTGCCATAACAGCACCCGGCAAGAAAACAGCCAATTCTGCCAAATCCCTGAGCAACAGAAACAGACGGCAATATGAGATCAGCATATTTAAATATATCCGCTTTCTTTATCAGACAGTAAACAATAACGCATAGAGCGCCGCCGATAATTCCACCATACAGCACGAAGCCTGATGTCAATTTATCTTTAAAGTTATCGGCTGTAATATTGGGAATTTCCAATAAAAGATATAATAACTTTGCCCCCAAAAAGCCTCCAATGAGACTCAGTATTCCCATATCTAAAACTAATTCTTTATTGAGACCAAACTTATTAGCGCGAAACATTGCGATGATAACAGCAGCCGCAACACCAATTGCAATTAATGTGCCAAAGCTGTGAACAGCAATCGGACCTAACCTAAATAATTCCTTACACATAAAACCACTCTCTTTTCTTTTATATTTTAACCTTTAAGCATGTTCTACAGCCGTGAGTGCATATCCCTTCGCCACATCACTGCTATACAAATGAAAGTTTTCTAACTCCTCTTTTGTTTTTCTTCCTTCTAAAATTCCTTGACCGCTTAACTTTCCGACTGCCTCTATCTGCGTAAAATAACAAGTAAATAACTTGCCTCTCTCCATTTCATTTGTACAGTCTAAAAGATTCTTGCACTGTACCTCTGAAAAAAGACGCTTTGCCGTTTTTATATTGTATGGACTATATTTCTGCAAATCAATCCCCACCTCATGTTCCGAAATGATACATGCAGCATAACTACCGGAATGAGAAAGACTAAAAAACAAATTTGAAAAATATTTAAAATAAGGCTTACCTTTTTCACCATATTCAAATCCCCATTTTTCATAAAAAGCTCTGTGAATTTCCTGTTCCGTATAATTCATACTTTTCAGATATTGACGCAAAGCAAAGCGCAGCAAAAGCCACACCCCCATACTTCTATATTTATCCATTTGCTGCATGCATGCATCTACTTTTTTCCGCCTGTCCTCATCTAACAAATTGTACACCTTGCTGAATCGGTTTTCATCTTTTAACTTTTCAATATTCATAACGTAAATCTTTGTGCAATCCGACATAAACTCTACTTCCTTATGTTATACAAAAGGACGGCAAACACCGTCCTCTTAATTAACTCCTATTGCTGTCTTCACCCGGCTGCTTGGTAATTGTAATTCCAAGCTCTTCTAGTTGTACATCGTCTACAACATTAGGTGCATCGGTCATAAGACAGGTTGCGTCCTTAACTTTTGGAAATGCAATCACTTCACGGATACTGTCTGCTTTTACTAAAAGCATAACCAGTCTGTCTAAACCATAGGCAAGACCTGCATGCGGTGGAACTCCATATTTAAACGCATCCAGTAAAAACCCAAAACGACTGTGAGCCTCTTCATTCGTAAAGCCTAAAATTTCAAACATTTTCTCCTGAATATCTTCTTGATGAATTCTGACGCTTCCGCCGCCAAGCTCCGTTCCGTTTAAAATGATATCATATGCTTTCGCACGTACTTTTCCAGGCTCCGTGTCAAGCATTGACAAATCCTCTTCCATCGGCATCGTAAATGGATGGTGAATGGCAACAAAACGATTTGCCTCTTCATCCCACTCTAGCAGTGGAAATTCTGTTACCCACAAGAAATTAAATTTATCTTTATTAATAATGTTTAACTGCTTTGCAACTTCTAAGCGAAGGTTTCCAAGTACATTCCAGACAACTGCATTTTTATCGGCTGCGAAAAGCAATAAATCTCCCGGCTCTCCTTTCATTGCATTCACAAGCTTCTCTAATTGACTCTCTGTCATAAACTTGGCAAATGAACTTTTATAACTGCCATCCTGCTGAATCGATAAATATGCCAGTCCCTTTGCTCCAAACCCTTTGGCAAATTCTACAAGTGCATCAATTTTCTTACGCGGCATATTACCCTGCCCTTTCGCATTAATACCTCTTACCGAGCCGCCGCTTTCAAGTGCACCTGTAAATACACCGAATTCACAATCCGATACAACATCGGAAACATTCATAAGCTCCATACCAAAACGGGTATCAGGCTTATCTGATCCAAATCTATCCATAGCCTCCTGCCATGTCATACGTGGAATTGGCAGTGTAATTTCAAGTCCAATAGCCTCCTTACATACTTTCTGAAGTAATCTTTCATTGACTTCAATGACATCATCAATATCAACAAATGATAATTCCATATCTACCTGTGTAAATTCCGGCTGTCTGTCCGCACGTAAATCTTCATCTCGAAAACACTTTACAATCTGAAAATACCGGTCATACCCTGCGCACATTAAAAGCTGTTTAAATAGCTGCGGGGATTGCGGCAGTGCATAAAAATTACCCGGATGAACACGGCTCGGTACTAAATAATCTCTTGCTCCTTCCGGAGTGGATTTTGTTAACACCGGTGTTTCTATTTCTAAAAAACCCTCTTCTGAAAGAAAATCACGAATATTTGCTGCAATCTTACTTCTAAGTATAAGATTCCTTTGTAAATCAGGTCTTCTTAAATCCAAATAGCGATACTTTAGTCTTAGCTCATCTTTTGTTTTCGAGTCCTCTTCAATCGGAAATGGCGGTGTTTCTGCTTCCGACAATACTTTAAGCTTTGCCGCACGGATTTCAATTTCTCCGGTTGCCAGATTTTCATTGATGCCGCCGGCTCTTTTTGCCACGTTTCCAACAACAGCAATAACAAACTCGCTTCTTAATTTTTCCGCCTTGGCAAACTCTTCTGCCTGTACCTCACTTTCATCAAAGATAATCTGTAATAAGCCGGTGCGGTCTCTTAAGTCAACAAAAATAATGCCGCCTTTATTTCTTTGTTTTTGAACCCAGCCCATTACTGTAACAGTCTCGCCAACGTTACCTACTGCTAACTCAGCGCATCTATGAGTTCTTCTTAAACCTTTCATTGTCTCTGCCATATTTATGCCTCTTTCTGTCCTTAAATGCGGACATCTATTAGTTTTTCAAAGCTTCCTTATAAAAATCTTTAAATTCCTCATAACCTTCTTTCATAAGCTGTTCTTTTTGAAATTTTTTATTTTTATTCATACGCACTACTAGTACTTGCTTTCCATCGCTTCTTGCCTGTTGTGCTTCTTTTATTACCTCACAAAGTCTCTGTACCGAAACTCCTTTTTCTACAAGATAAGCAATCTTCTTACTGTTGCTTGGTATTTGAAAACCATTCTCTAACAGAATCGTAACAATACGCTCAAAGCCAATCGAAAAGCCACAGGCCGGAGTATCCTTACCGGTAAAATTACCAATCATTTTATCATATCGGCCGCCGCCTGCCACAGAGCTTCCAAATTCAGGCATCTCAACCTCAAAAATAGTTCCGGTATAGTAAGACATACCGCGGACCAGCGTCGGATCAAAGATAATTTCGCAGTCTGCTTCCATTGTCGATTGAACACTTTGTATAATTTCGGAAATTCCCTCCGAAACGTCTGGTTCGATGACATCCTTTAACACATCTGCCAAATACGCAAGTGCATCGTCTGCCTTCTCAATTGATTGAAACAGATTTAAATACTTATCAATGTTTTCTTTGGCAAATCCGCCAGACTCCAATTCTTTGGCAACCCCATCTAAACCAATCTTGTCCATCTTATCCAAAATAATAAAAACAGTATCACATTCACTTTCTAAAAAGCCGGAATAAACTGCCATTGCTTTTAAAATACGGCGTTCATTTATCCTTACCTTAAATTTAGAAAATCCAAGCTTGCCAAGCGCATTTGATGTCGCTAATACTAGTTCAATTTCCGCAAGATTACTTGGCTCACCTAAAATATCGATATCACATTGTACAAACTGACGAAAACGGCCCTTTTGTGGTTTATCGGCACGCCATACACTTCCCATTTGAAGTGCTTTAAATGGAACCGGCAGCTGGTTAGCATGATTCGAATAAAATCGTGCCAGCGGTACCGTTAAATCATAACGAAGCCCCCCATCCACTACATCATCTTCTGTCGTTGCTGTTTCTATATTCAGCTTTTCGCCTCTTTTTAAAATCTTAAAGATTAATTTTTCATTCTCACCGCCCTGCTTATTCGAAAGATTTCCGATGCTTTCCACGCAAGGTGTTTCAATAGGTGTAAATCCAAATTTGCTATAGCTTTCTTTAATTACCTGCATTACATAATCTCGAATCTGCATTTCAGCAGGCAGAATATCCTTCATCCCTGTAACAGGCTTTTTATTCAGTGCCATTTTTACTTCCTTCCTTTGTTTAAATTTAACTTATTTTAAGACAGGCCGTTATTCTTTGCCATACTTTTCTAATTTTACAACGTTTTTTGAATTTTCTCAACATTAATTTTATTAAAACAACTTCATATGCCCCATAACAAAGTCCTTCATCACACCACAAAATTCTCTTACCATATTATTTGCCTGTAGAAAAAAATCTGACCGTGCGGCAATGCCACATACATTTTTATAATTGTTATTCTCGGCTAACTGCACTGCACGATATACATGAAAATTATTTGTCACAATTCCTACCGATGGCTCGGGCTTTTCTTCCCTACTTTGTTGTTCTTGAAAGTGTGCCTCCAGCAACTGCCTGGAAAATGTAAGATTCTCGTACGTATTCGTCGACTTATCCTCTAATAAAATTCTTTCTTCCTGAATCCCCTTTTCCACTAAATAATCAAACATGGCCTGTGCCTCGCTCATCGGTTCATTGCTACCCTGCCCTCCTGAAACAATCAAAATCGTATGTTCGTTTTCAACAGCATATGTAAATGCCTTATCTAAACGCATTGCAAGTACCCGGCTTGGCCCAGTCGTTCGTACATGTGCTCCCAAAACGATTACATAATCAAGCTCCTTCGTCCCCTTTTGAAAAAAGCCGCTGATAATAAAGCCTTCCACAAAAATAAATGCAATCAGTCCAATAGCAGTAAAAATAATGAAAACTTTTTGAACCCCCCCAGGAAGCTTGTCCCATACATCATATTGAATACACTTTGCCAGTACCAGCAATACTGCACCAGCCACTAACCAGATCAAGTGAAAAGAAGAACCAAACCCTTGATACGCCCCTATCCCCAAGCAGTACAGTATAAATAATATACCTAGAATAATACATAATTTTCTCAGCATAAACTCTCCTTAAATAAAAGACTTTTCTCCTATTATACTATATTTTTTTACAAAACTTCTCGCAAATTCTATTTTTCATTTGAACTTTCTGTGTTACAATACTTAGTGCAACATAATATTTAGCAATTACTAAACATAATACACACGCTAAGGAGAAAGAATGCACTATGGGTGGATTTTTTGGTGTAGCAGCAAAAGAAGACTGCTTATTTGACTTATTTTTTGGGACAGACTATCACTCTCATTTAGGAACGAGACGGGGAGGCATGGCGGTATACGGCGAAAAGGGCTTTGACCGTGCCATTCACAATATTGAAAATTCCCCTTTTCGGACCAAATTTGATAAAGACATGCAGGAAATGAAGGGAAATATCGGGATTGGCTGTATCTCTGATTATGAACCACAGCCATTAATTGTACGTTCTCACCATGGTACGTATGCCATTTCAACAACAGGTAAAATCAATAATAACAAAGAAATTATATCCAATATTTTCAATCAGGGCAATTCCCACTTTTTGGAAATGAGCGGCGGAGACATTAATCCTACCGAATTAACAGCAGCACTTATTAATCAAAAGGAAAACTTTATAGAAGGTATTCATTATGCTTTAGAAACCATTGATGGTTCCTTAACAATACTTGTCCTAACCGAAAAGGGAATTTATGCTGCCAGGGATAAGTTTGGCCGAACTCCGGTCGTCATCGGCAAAAAAGAAAATGCTCACTGTGTGGCTTTTGAAAATTTTTCTTATTTAAATTTAGGGTATGAATCATATAAAGAACTTGGCCCCGGAGAAATTGTTGTGATTACACCTGATACGGTGAAAACACTGCTTGCACCCGGAAATGATATGAAAATATGTACTTTTTTATGGGTATATTATGGCTATCCTGCAAGCTCCTATGAAGGTGTCAGTGTCGAAGAAATGCGCTATCGCTGCGGCCAAAACATGGCAAAGCGCGATGATGCCAAGCCTGATATTGTTGCAGGAGTGCCTGATTCTGGAATTGCCCATGCCGTAGGGTATGCAAATGAATCAAAACTCCCATTTTCAAGACCATTTATTAAATATACTCCGACATGGCCTCGTTCCTTTACTCCGACATTACAGTCACAGAGGAAATTAATTGCTAAAATGAAGCTTCTGCCGGTTCATGATTTAATTAAGGATAAAAAACTTTTACTCATTGATGATTCCATTGTACGCGGTACACAGCTTAGAGAAACAACTGAGTTTTTATATCAGAGCGGCGCCAAGGAAGTACATATACGTCCAGCCTGTCCGCCATTATTGTATGGGTGTAAATATTTAAATTTTTCTAGATCCAATTCCGATCTAGATTTAATTGCCAGACGTGTCATTGACAAGCTGGAACAGGGTAAGGTAACCAATGAAATACTGGCGGAATATGCCAATCCTGAATCTGTAAAATATGAGGATATGGTTGAAGAAATCCGCAAAGAATTAGACTTTACTTCTTTACGCTTCAACCGCCTTGACGATATGCTTGATGCCGTTGGTATTCCTGCCTGTAAGCTATGTACTTATTGTTGGAACGGAAAAGAATAAATATAGAACAAAGAGGACTTTTCAATAATATAGATTAATGGCACCCTCCTAAAAAAGTGCCATTAATCTTTTTTTACGTTCAAGCATTTCATCAATTTGTTCGATGTATAGTTTTACATCTTTAATATTATCTGCCCGCTCTATTCTGCCATCTTCTAAAACTACCTTGGAAATACTTCCGGCTCCAATCGCCATAATTGTCTGCTTTTCTTCCATAATTAAAATATTATAAATTCCAAATTTCCCATCAACTGCATAACCAACATTTTCTGCCATATTTTTCTGACGGTATAAATAATACGGCTCCATTTTCAGCAGCTGTGCTGCCTTTACCGCTTCTTCCATAATTTCATCGGTATTATGAAGCATAGAAATACCATGTTCCAGTACATACTGATTTAAACGTGAAGCACGCTTAATCGCTAATGAATGAATGGTAAGACTATCCGGTGCCAGCTTTACGATCTGCTTCATTGTTTCCTGCACATCTTTTTTATTTTCACCCGGAAGTCCAAGAATAATATCCATATTAATATTATCAAATCCAATTTCTCTGGCTAATAAAAAGGCATCCTTTACTTGTTCGACTGTATGCTGTCTCCCAATTAGTTTTAACGTTTCCTGCTTCATTGTCTGTGGGTTTACCGAAATTCTTGTGACTCCGTGTTCGTATAATACCCGAAGCTTTTCTTCTGTAATACTGTCTGCCCGACCGGCCTCTACTGTAAATTCTTTTACTGTATGCAAATTAAAATATTTCTTTATATCCTGAATCAACCGGTCCAGCTGCCCTGCCTCCAGAGTAGTCGGTGTACCTCCGCCAATATAAACAGTATCTAAAACCTTATCCGCATAGTTAGTTGAAACTAGCTCCATTTCTTTACTTAAACACTCCAAATATGACTCTACTTCATTTTTAAATCCGCATATTGGATACGATGTAAAGGAACAATAAAGGCACGTAGTCGGACAGAACGGAATTCCAATATAAAGGCTGTAGCCTTCCTGATAATGGATTGAAGATAAAATTTGTTTTTCCCGTTTGGCAATTTCCACGCTAAGTTTTGCCTTTTTCTCGGAAACATAATGTGCTGACTGCATAAAATCAACAATCTGTTTTTCCGTCATATACTCTTCCAGCATCGACATTGCTATTTTAGTTGGGCGGATTCCTGTTAAATTCCCCCACGGAAGCTCTCTCCCCGTTGCATTGCACAGGCACTCATAAAATTTAGCTTTAAAATAATCCTTAAATTCCTTTTTGTTCTTATCATCAATGCCTTCTACACCATACTCAAACATATAAATGGAAGCAGGTATGTCTTCACTTTCTCCCAGTCCTTCCCGAGCCTTTAATTCCTTGGCAATATAAATAAATATCTGCTTTATCTCTTCTTTAAATTCTACACAAATAGAAAGTTCCTCTAAACTACCGCTTAAAGGAACGAGCTTTACTGTTTCTTCACCATAAAATGCTTTTACGAGTGAATGAATATCATATCCAAATTTTTCTCTGTTTGTACCTGCCAATAACATGATTTTATCCTTCTATTTACTATTGTTATCCGATTTACTTTTGATAAAAAGGGTTATATTTAATTTCGTGTCCAATCGTTGTATCCGGTCCATGTCCCGGATATACTTGCACATCCTCCGGCAGTATTAAAAGCCGCTCGGAAAATGATCTTACTAATGTTGACGAACTTCCGGTAGGAAGATCCGAACGTCCAATGGACTCGGCAAAAAGAGTGTCACCGCTAATCAAAATTTTATCATTTTCAAAATAATAGCAGCAGCTTCCGATTGTATGTCCCGGCGTTGCAATAACCTGAAATGTCATCCCTTCTATTGTGACTGCCTGGTTGTCTTTCAAATACTCATCAACCATAACGGTATATGCTCTTCCTGCCATTTCCGAACAATTTTTTAAAGAGCTTTCACAAAGCTCTCTTTCCGCCTCGTAAGCATACACCTTAACACCCGTCTTATGGCGAAGTTCATTGCATCCCCATATATGATCAAAATGTGCATGGGTCAGCAAAATAGCCGCAACTTCAAAACCCGCTTCAGTGATTTGATTATAAATGGTTTCTCCTTGGTCTGCCGGATCAATAAAAATAACTTTATTTTTTCCTTCTTCATATAAGAAATAACAATTTGTCTGACAAACTCCCATCGTAATTCTTCCTATTTTGAGCATATTTTTCTCCTTTTATTAGCCGGTAGTTCTCTCAATGTCCATAACACTTTCAATCATTCGAACTTTTTCTATTACTTTATTCAGCTCTTCCTTACTGCTGACCTCAAATGCAATTGCCATTGTGGCAATACCTTGTTTACTTGTTCTTGTATTCATTGTCGAAATATTAATATTGCGTTCTGTCAATGCCTTTGTCACATCTACAAGCAGACCATTTCGATTACGTGCATAAATAATAATCTCCGCTACATATTTATCCTGAGCCTTTACTGCCTCCGGTTCCCATTCAGCATCAATTAATCTTTGTCTTTCTATTTCCGGAAGATTTAAAATATTTATACAATCCGTTCTATGAATAGAAATTCCACGCCCTCTTGTGACAAAGCCTACAATTTCGTCACCCGGTACAGGGGAACAGCATTTCGAAAAACGTACCGCCAAATCATGGATTCCTTTTACAGTAATACCATTTTGTGATCTGGGGCGAATATGACGCATCTGCGCATTATCTTCTATATCTTTTATTACGTCTTCATCAGTTATGACATGCTTGCGGTCTCTTTCGTAGAGCTCCCGCATTTTATTGATAACCTGGCCTTCTTTTAATGCACCATGACCAATGGCCGCCAGTACTGCCTCCCAATCACGAAAACCATACTTTTTCATTATGTTTTCCATATATTCGGGCTTTAAAAAATTTGTCAAATCAAATCCTTTTGCCTTACAATAAGCAGCAAGCTGTTCTTTGCCCCGTACTACATTGTCTTCCTTCAGTTCATTTTTGAACCACTGATTAATTTTATTTCTTGCTTGTGCCGACTTCACAATATTCAGCCAGTCACGACTGGGACCCTTAGAGTTTTGGGACGTCATAATTTCAATCCGGTCCCCATTGTTAATTACATAATCAATCGTTACAAGCCTTCCGTTTACTCTTGCACCAATCATTTTATTACCCACTGCTGAGTGTATGGAATATGCAAAATCAATCGTAGTAGAACCATTCGGAAGATTTTTAACCTCACCGGATGGCGTAAAACAATAAACACTATCCGAAAACAAATCCAAATCACTCTTTAAAAGATGCATAAACTCACGATTATCTGACATGTCTTTCTGCCATGCCAAAATTTGTCTCAGCCAAGAAAGTTTTTCTTCTTCCCCTTTTTTGACCTTTTTTCCGTCTGAAGCTTCTTTATATTTCCAATGTGCTGCGATACCATATTCCGCTGTACGATGCATTTCATAAGTACGAATCTGTATTTCAAACGGCTGTCCGGAACTGCCAATTAAAGTCGTATGCAGAGACTGGTACATATTTCCCTTGGGCATTGCAATATAATCTTTGAAACGCCCCGGAATCGGCTTATACATTTCATGGATGACACC
>CAYPIB010000069.1:9454-15534 GCA_964410675.1 uncultured Roseburia sp. | reverse complement strand
TGTACTCGGTGCCGCTTGATTGGATAACATTATAGTGGGTACCAAGTTCTAGAGCAATACCGTTATCTTTTACAGTGAAATTTGTAATGTCTTCTTTCGGTTCTCGGGTTAGTCTAATACTAACTGTTCTATTATTTACGATAGTAACACTATCTACTGCTGCAGGAACAGGTACAGTAACGTCACAGGCAGCGGTTTTTCTGCCGTCAACGGTGGTGACGGTAATGGTTGCACTACCAGCACCCACTGCAGTAATAAGGCCATTATCGTCTACGGTGGCAACAGCTTCGTCATCACTTGCGTAGCTTACAGCTTTGTTGGTGGCGTCAGCAGGTGCCACGGTGGCAGCCAGCTGCTGTGTCTCACCAATTTCCAAGGCGGCTTTGGCAGGGGTCAGGGTAACACCCGTTACAGCAATGGTAGTGGGAGCAGCGGGTTTAACGGTAATTTCGCAAGTGGCGGTTTTGGCGCCATCCTTTGTGGTAACGGTAATGGTGGCACTGCCGTCACCAACTGCCTTAACAATACCCACAGAAGAAACAGTAACAACGCTGGTGTCGCTGCTTTTCCAAGTAACAGCTTTGTTGCTGGCTTTGGATGGGCTTACATTAGCTTTTAGCTCGGCAGTGCCATTTTTGTTCAGCGTTAGGGCAGAGGTTGTTTTAACGCCTGTAACGGCTGTGCCGCCAACTTTAATTTTACAGGTGGCTTTTTTGCTGCCGCTGGCTGTTTTTACAGTGATAGTGGCAGAGCCCTTACTCACAGCCTTTACAATGCCTTTGGAGTTAACTGTGGCAACTTTTTTGTTACTGGAGGTCCAGATTACTTTTTTAGAAATAGCGTTGCTGGGATTAACAGTTGCTTTCAAAGTAGCCGTGCTGCCTTTTTTGGCAAGGGTTTTGGCGCTCATATTTAAGGTAACACTATTCACTTTTTCTGCTACCTTTACTTTGCTGGTTGCTTTTTTGGAGCCATCCTTTGTAGTAACAATAATGGTGGCACTGCCAGCAGATTTGCCCGTTACTTTACCCTTAGAGTTTACGGTAGCAACTTCGGTGTTGCTGCTTGTCCAAGTAATGCCCTTGTTGCTGGCCTTGGAAGGGCTTACGGTAGCTTTCAGGGTAAAGCTGGAGCCTGTAGCAATGGTTTTGTTTTTTGCGTTTAACTTTACTTTAGATACCGGGGTACCAACAGTAATTTTGGCAGTAGCTTTGTAAGTGCCATCCGCTGTTTTGCAGATGATGGTAACCTTGCCGTTTTTAACGCCTTTTACTACGCCTTTGGAGGATACAGTAGCAATCTTTTTGTTGCTGCTAATCCAAGTAACATTTTTGTTCGCTGCTTCCATGGGAGAAACCGTTGCTTTTAAAGTAACAGTTTTACCCTTCCTAATAGTTTTTTGCGTAATATTTAACTTCACGCCGGTAACTGCCGCATCCTGTTGCGCCACACTGCTGGCAAAAACGCCATCGCTTGTAGTGGTTTTGTCTGCAGCAAGCACAGGTAGCGATAAAGAACATACCAATGCCATAGATAGAATCACGCTTGTAATTCGTTCAAATCGTCTGTTTTCGTTCATTGTTTACAATTCATCTCCTCTTATTATTAATCATGTGTATAGAATACAGGCAAACGGGTTTCTGTTTGAAAGCAAGCGGGCTAAACCAAGACCCCTGTTTGTCTTGCCTATTACTTTATCGCAAATAGACAAGATTTACAAGGTGATTTCATTCTTAAATTATTGTTTTTCTAAGACAACAAAAGATATTAGAAACTAGCGTAATAAAAAGAGAAAGGGCTTTTCTCCTAGTTGTTTTATCATCTTAATCCACTGCAATAAATTAAAAATTATAATAAGTATGACGTAACTTCTATAAATTACCAGTACTTTTTACAAGATATAATCTATAATAAAGAAAAAGATAAGAGAAATATTGTTCCTGCGTATTTTTATTTCTTTTTATTTTCGCTTGCATTTCTGTTACAAAAGTGCTATCCTAGTATATAGAAAATTAATATGCTCACATAGAAGAGTGGACGGTGGTCCACTCTTTTTTGTGGAATAGGAGGAAATAGGAGCGTGTCGAAAAAGGAAAGCTATGAAGGTAAGACGGAAGAGCTGTTAATGCCTGTAATCGAAGCAGAAGGCTTTGAATTAGTGGATGTGGAATATGTAAAGGAAGGAAGCAATTGGTACTTAAGAACTTATATTGATAAGCCGGGCGGAATAACCATTGATGATTGTGAAATAGTCAGCCGGGCGTTGTCGGCAATACTGGATAAAGAAGATTATATAAAGGAAGCTTATATTTTAGAAGTAAGCAGTCCAGGACTTTTACGGCCACTGAAGAAAGAAAAGGATTTTGTTCGGAATACAGGCAAAGAAATTGAGATACGTACCTATAAAATGATAGATAAACAAAAGGAATTTGTCGGAGTGCTTAAAGCATTTGACAAAGAAAGTGTAACAATTGTGAATGAAACTGGGGAAATCACTTTAGCAAGAACAGATATTGCACTAATCAGACCTTATGTAGAATTCTAAATATTAATAAACCTTGCGAATGTAGGAGGATAAGAAAGAAATGAATAAGGAATTAATGGAAGCACTGGATATTTTAGAGAGGGAAAAAGAAATAAGTAAGGAAACACTTTTTGAAGCAATAGAAAACTCTCTGCTGACAGCATGTAAAAATCATTTCGGTAAAGCAGATAATATGACTGTAGAAATGAACAGGGAAACTTGTGACTTTAAAGTAGTTGCTGAAAAGATAATTGTAGAGGAAGTAGAGGACGATGTCGTTGAGATTTCTTTAGAGGAAGCTTTAGAGTACAAGAAGAATGTGCAGCTTGGTGACAGCGTTAAAGTGGAAATTAAGTCTAAAGAATTTGGACGTATTGCAACACAAAATGCTAAAAATGTTATTTTGCAAAAAATCAGAGAAGAAGAGAGAAGCGTTATATATAATCAATACTTTGAAAAGGAAAAAGATGTCATTACCGGTATTGTACAGCGTTATTTAGGACGTAATATCAGTATTAACCTTGGCAAAGCAGATGCGCTGTTAAATGAAAGCGAACAAGTAAAAGGCGAGTATTTTAAACCGACAGAAAGAATTAAAGTTTATATTCTGGAAGTAAAAAATACACCGAAAGGTCCGCGTATTTTAGTGAGCCGTACGCATCCGGAATTGGTAAAACGTCTATTTGAGTCAGAGGTAGCAGAAATCAGTGATGGTACTGTTGAAATAAAAAGCATTGCAAGAGAAGCGGGAAGCCGTACAAAGATGGCAGTTTGGTCACATGATTCCAATGTTGACCCTGTTGGAGCCTGCGTAGGATTGAATGGCGCCAGAGTCAATTCGATTGTAGAGGAACTAAGAGGAGAAAAGATTGATATTATAAACTGGGATGAAAATCCGGGTAACCTAATTCAAAATGCATTATCTCCTGCCAAAATTGTTGCAGTATTTGCAGATCCGGATGAAAAAACTGCAAAAGTTGTTGTTCCTGATTATCAACTTTCACTTGCAATTGGTAAAGAGGGACAGAATGCAAGACTTGCTGCCCGTCTAACCGGTTATAAAATCGATATTAAGAGCGAGACCCAGGCAAAGGATGCAGAAGGATTCCGCTACGAAGATTATATGGATGATTATGAGGACTACGAAGAAGAAAATTACGATGAGCCATACGAATCAGGACAGAACTTAGAAGAAGAGACTGAACCTGTTAATATAGAAAATGAGGAATAATCTTATGAGTAAGAAAATTCCGCTGAGACAATGTATTGGATGCGGTGAAATGAAAAGTAAAAAAGAAATGATCCGGATACTTAAGACAGCAGACAATGAAATTGTTTTGGATGTAACTGGTAAAAAAAACGGAAGAGGTGCATATCTTTGTATTTCAAAAGAATGTTTTGAAAAAACTATAAAAAGCAAGGGTTTGGATCGTTCTTTCAAAATGAGTATTCCAAATGAAGTATATGAATTATTAAAAAAGGAGTTTGATGAAAGCTTTGAATAATAAAATTTTTTCTATGTTAGGCCTCGCAACTAGGTCCAGAAATATAGTAAGCGGTGAATTTATGACGGAAAAATCGGTAAAGTCTAAACAGGCGGTATTGGTGCTTGTTGCAACGGATGCCTCCGATAATACAAAAAAAATGTTCCGAAATATGTGTGAATTTTACAAAGTGCCGTATTATGTGTATGGAACAAAAGAGGAGTTAGGGCATTGCATGGGAAAAGAATTTCGCGCATCCTTGGCAGTTACCAATCAGGGGTTTGCGGATTCAATCATAAAAAATTTGGAAGAAGTATAGAAAGGATTTATGTATGGCGAAAATGAAAATATATGAACTGGCAAAAGAATTGGATAAATCAAGTAAAGATATTATAAATCTGCTTGCAGAAAAAGGGATAGAGGTCAAAAGTCATATGAGTACAATAGAAGATGACTCAGTTGAAATGTTGAGGAAAAAATACAGTGCACCAAAAACGGCACCGGAATCAGAAGTTCCTGCAAATGAGGCAGGCAAAAGCTCTGATGCTGAATCGAATCAGGGAGAGGCACCAAAGAAGAAGAAAAATATTATTTTTGTGAGCAATCCCCACAACAGCAAGATGTCAGGAGGCCAGCCACGACAGAATCAAGGCAGAGGCGGACAAAAGAATTACCAGAATACGAATAGTCAAAGTGGTAATAATCAAAGAAGGAATCAACAGGACAAGGAACCCAATCCATTTCGTCCAATGATACCAAAGCCGGTAGTAAAACCGGTTGTTATTGAAAGATCAAAACGTCCGGAGGAACAGGCACAGGTGAAAAAGCCAACAGCACAAGCGCCAAGAGAAACGATGAGAACACAACAGGATAAACGTCAGGATTCTTCTCAGACTAGAGAACGTACCAATACACCACGTACTTACAATAATAGTGGAGCAAGAAACAACCGTCCGGGAACTGAAGGCGGCAGGACTTATGGCGGGCAGCAGGATGGCAATCGTCCTTCACAGGGAGCAGGCCGCAGCTATGATAACCGTCCATCACAGGGAACGGGCCGCACTTATGATAACCGCCCATCACAGGGAACGGGCCGCACTTACGATAATCGCTCGTCACAGGGTGGAGCAGGCCGCAGCAATGATAATCGTTCTTCGCAGGGAGCAGGCCGCACTTATGATAATCGCTCATCACAGGGTGGTGCAGGCCGCAGTAATGACAGAAGCGGTGCTCCAAGAAGCAATAATCAAGGCTATAATTCGGCTAATAGAAGCGCAGGCGGCAATAGGCCTTATAACAATACCGGCAGGGTTAATCAAGGAAATCAAGGAGATAAACCCGGATTTAGAAAACCGCAGAATGCTAAGCCGTTTAAAGATACACCGATTGCAGAACAACAAAATAAAAGAGATGAAGAAAAACGCCGTATTGGTCAAGAAAGAGATAAGAGAAGTAAAAAAGATTTAGTTTACGATGTAGATAAGCTTGAAAATAAACGAAATAAGGCGGGAAGATTCATTAAGCCCGAGAAAAAGCTTGAAGAAAAGGTAGAAGAGCAAATCAAAGTAATTACAGTTCCGGATGTATTAACAATTAAGGAATTGGCAGAAAAAATGAAAATTCAGCCATCTGTTATTGTAAAAAAATTGTTTTTACAGGGTCAGGTTGTTACGGTAAATCAGGAAATCCCGTTTGAAACAGCGGAAGAAATTGCGATTGAATATGAAATTATTTGTGAAAAAGAAATAAAAGTAGATGTCATTGAAGAACTGCTGAAAGAGGAAGAAGAAGTTGAAGCGGATTTAACATCACGTCCACCGGTAATTTGTGTTATGGGGCATGTTGATCATGGTAAAACTTCATTATTAGATGCTATTCGAAAGACAAGTGTGACAGACCGGGAAGCTGGCGGAATTACACAGCATATAGGTGCATATACCGTTACGATTAATAATCAGCAAATCGCATTTCTTGATACACCGGGTCATGAGGCATTTACATCTATGCGTATGCGTGGTGCCAATGCGACAGATATTGCAATTTTAGTAGTTGCTGCAGACGATGGTGTTATG
>CAYPIB010000069.1:0-9444 GCA_964410675.1 uncultured Roseburia sp. | reverse complement strand
TGCCGCAGACAGTAGAAGCAATCAATCATGCCAGAGCAGCAGGCGTGGAAATTATAGTAGCAGTAAATAAAATGGATAAACCAAGTGCGAATATGGACCGGGTTAAGCAAGAGCTTGTAGAGCATGAACTTATTTCAGAAGACTGGGGCGGTACTACCGTTTTTGCACCGGTATCTGCTAAGACCGGTGAGGGTATTAACCAGCTGTTGGAAATGATTTTATTAACTGCTGATATATTAGAGCTGAAGGCAAATGCAAAACGCCGTGCAAGGGGACTTGTAATTGAGGCAGAGCTTGATAAAGGACGTGGCCCGGTAGCAACGATTCTCGTACAGAAGGGGACGCTTAAGGTCGGTGATTTTGTTTCGGCTGGTGCAAGTCACGGAAAGATCAGAGCTTTAATTGATGATAAAGGCAGAAGAGTGAAGGAAGCCGGTCCTTCTACACCGGTAGAGGTACTTGGACTTTCTGATGTGCCGGATGCAGGTGAGATTTTAATAGCGCACGAAAATGATAAAACTGCGAAGAATTTTGCAGAGACTTTTGTTTCTCAGAATAAGCAGAAGAAATTAGATGAAACAAAATCAAAAATGTCACTGGATGACTTGTTCAACCAGATTCAGACAGGTAATTTAAAGGAACTCAACTTAATTGTCAAAGCAGATGTTCAAGGTAGTGTAGAAGCAGTAAAACAAAGTCTGACTAAGCTTTCTAACGAAGAAGTTCTGGTGAAATGCATTCACGGCGGCGTAGGTGCAATTAACGAATCTGATGTTATGCTGGCAAGTGCATCAAAAGCAATCATTATCGCCTTTAATGTTAGAGTGGATGTACAGGCAAAGGCGACAGCAGAGCGTGAAGGTATTGACGTTAGAATGTATAAAGTAATCTATCAGGCGATTGAAGATGTAGAAGCAGCGATGAAGGGTATGCTTGATCCTATCTTTGAGGAGCGTATCATTGGGCATGCTGAAGTACGTCAAATATTTAAGGCTTCCGCAGTTGGTAATATTTCAGGCTCCTATGTGCTTGACGGTCATTTTGAACGTGGCTGTAAGGTGCGTATTACCCGGGAAGGCGAACAGATCTATGAAGGAAAGCTTGCATCCCTAAAACGCTTTAAGGATGATGTGAAGGAAGTCAAGGAAGGCTTTGAGTGCGGTTTAGTGTTTGAAGGCTTTGATGAAATTCAGGAGTTAGACATTGTAGAAGCTTATATAATGGTTGAAGTTCCACGATAAAAGTATCGGAGGAAAAAGATGAGAAAGAATAGTATTAAAAATACAAGGGTTAACGGCGAGGTTATGAAGGTGTTGGCGGATGTCATACGTGGTGAAATTAAAGATCCGCGTATCAGTCCGCTGACATCTGTAATAGCAGTAGAGGTTTCCCCGGATTTAAAAACTTGTAAAGCATGGATATCTGTACTTGGTGATGAAAAGATGCAGGCAGATACATTAGCAGGCCTAAGAAGTGCAGAAGGTTTTATCAAAAATAAAATTGCAAAGACAATTAATCTTCGCAATACACCGGAAATTCACTTTATTATGGATCAGTCAATTGCATATGGTGTGTCTATGTCCAAAAAGATTGATGAAGTAACAAAAGATTTAAAGCAAAGTGAGAATGAAGAAGATTCTTAAATATAAAGGTGGGGCTTATGCTGGATATTTTAAATGAATGCAGTGGCGCAAAAACTATTGGAATTAGCGGACATATTAGGCCTGATGGAGACTGTACGGGTTCTGTCAGCGCCCTATATCAATATTTAAAAAAAACTGTGCCCAATAGTAAAATATCAATATTGTTGGAAAGACCTTCAGAGGTGTTTGATGATTTGCCTGGATTTGACCAGATGAGTGGAACATATGACGGAGATGATACTTTTGATGTTTTTATTGTGCTCGATAGTATTTGTGAACGGATTGGGTTTGCGAAGGAATATTGGAAACAGGCAAAGAAAACAATTAATATTGACCACCATATTAGTAATCACGGTCTGGAATGTGATTTGAATTATATTGTACCCGAGGCAAGTTCTGCCAGTGAGCTTGTTTATGACATCATCGATAAGCAATATATGGATGCAGAAATTGCAAAAAGTATCTATATTGGTATTATACATGATACCGGTGTTTTTCAATATTCTAATACATCGCCAAAAACGATGCATATCGCTGCAAATTTGCTTACCTTTGATTTTGATTTTCCTAAAATAATTGAGGAGACGTTTTATGAGAAGACGTATATTCAAAATCAAATTTTAGGGAGAGCCTTATTAGAAAGCATTTTGTTTATGGATAAAAAATGCGTGGCAAGCAAAATAGATAGAAAAACAATGAATTTCTATGGAGCTGATTTTCAGGATTTCGATGGAATAGTGAACCAGCTTAGAATTGTAAAAGGTGTTGAGTGCGCTATTTTTATGTATGAAACAGGAACCTTGGAATATAAAGTAAGCCTGCGTTCCAGCGGTCAAATTGATGTTTCAAAGGTTGCATCTTATTTTGGCGGCGGCGGACATGTACGTGCATCAGGATGTAATCTGTCCGGTACATATTATGATGTTCTCAACAATTTAGCAAAAGAAATAGAGAAGCAGATGAATGAAGTCTAATGTTTTAGTTAAAGATAATAAACGGAAAGAGACGATACTATTAAAATGATAAATGGTGTTATCAATGTTTATAAAGAAAAAGATTTTACATCTCATGATGTAGTCGCAAAGCTGAGAGGAATTTTGAAACAGAAAAAGATTGGCCATACAGGTACCCTGGATCCGGATGCGGTTGGGGTGCTTCCGGTTTGTCTTGGAAGTGGAACAAAGCTTTGCGAATTTTTGACTGATAAAACAAAGGAATATGAAGCGGAATTACTGCTTGGGGTGACAACAGATACGCAGGATATGACGGGAACCATTCTGACAAGAAAAAGTGTTTCAACGACCGAAGCAGAGGCAGAAAAGGTACTCTTATCATTTCTTGGCAAGTCAGGACAAATACCTCCCATGTATTCAGCGGTAAAAATAAACGGAAGAAAGTTATATGAGCTGGCAAGAGAAGGAAAAGAAGTAGAGCGTAAAGAAAGGCCGATTGAAATATATGAATTAGAGATAAAGCAAATCAGTTTACCGCTTATTAAAATACGGGTGAAGTGTTCAAAAGGAACCTATATCCGAACATTGTGTCATGATATTGGACAAAAATTAGGATGCGGAGCAGCAATGCAAAGCTTAATCCGAACAAAAGCAGGTGATTTTTCACTTCAGGATGCAGTGAAGCTTCATGAAATTGAAAGATTACAAAAAGAAAATAGACTAAAAGAAATCATTATTCCGGTTGATAAAATTTTAATTGATTACCCAGCCTGTATTGTAAAAAATGAGGCGAGGATTGCACTTAAAAATGGGAATAGTTTTTATAAAACTCAGATTGCATATAGGGAAAATGGGGAGTGTGAAGTACAAACGGCAGTACTAAAGATAAGGGTGTATGATGAAGATGGACGTTTTTATGGTATTTATAAGTGGAAATCAGAAGAAGACCGCTATATACCTGTGAAAATGTTTCTGGGCACATAGCCAAGTGAGGAATAGTATTTATGAAAATAATCAAAGATACAACCAATTTTTACATCGAAGAAAAAACAGCAGTTGCAATTGGAAAGTTTGATGGGATTCATAGAGGGCATAGGGCACTTTTAGAACAAATATTAATAAATAAAGTAAATGGATTAAAAACAGCGGTATTTACATTTCACCCTTCGCCGAGTGTTTATTTCGGTACCGGGGAAACGAGTCAGCTGACAACAATAGAAGAAAAGAGATATTTATTTGAAAGTATGGGGATTGATTATCTGATTGAATACCCTTTTCAAAAAGCTGCTGCCGAACTTTTACCCGAAGTATTTGTAAAAGAGATTTTAATAGATAAAATGAATGCTGCTTTCGTAGCCGCCGGTGAAGATGTTTCCTTTGGCTATCGGGGACAGGGAAATGCCGGGCTTTTAAAAACACTGGGAAATAAATTAGGATTTCATACAGTTATTATAAAAAAAATATGTTATGAGAATACAATTATTAGTTCGACGCTCGTAAGAAAAGTAATTAAAGAAGGAAACATGGAGCTGGCAAGTAATTTATTAGGAGCACCTTATTCCGTAAATGGAATTGTTTTATTAGGGAATAAGCTGGGACGTAAGCTTGGAATGCCGACCGTTAACCTGCTTCCGCCAGCAGACAAGCTTTTGCCTCCAAAGGGCGTTTATTTTTCCACCATTGAATACAAGGATATGCTATATCGGGGTGTATCAAATATTGGCAGAAAACCTACAGTAGGAGAAAATTATCCAATCGGTGTGGAAACTTATATTTTTGATTTCCATGAAATGATATATGGGCAGCCGATTTGCGTGAATTTACTGCATTTTGAAAGACCGGAACAGAGATTTGAAAATGTTGATAAACTAAAAGAAGCAATTGCGAAAAATATTTTTGACGGGCAGGCTTATTTTAAGAAAGAGGTAGGACAAACATGAACGCTGCAATGATTTTATCTTTAGCCGGTGGACTTGGACTTTTCTTGTATGGAATGCAGCTTATGAGTGAGGGAATTGAAAAAGCTGCTGGTGCCAGACTTCGTAGTATATTGGAGTTTTTTACGAATAATAAATTCTCAGGAATGCTTGTAGGTATTGTATTCACCGGTATTGTCCAATCATCTTCAGCATGTACGGTAATGGTTGTCAGTTTTGTTAATGCCGGGCTGATGAATCTGTATCAGGCAGCAGGGGTTATTTTTGGTGCTAACATCGGTACAACAGTGACCTCGCAGTTAGTCTCCTTTAATCTATCCGCCTATGCACCAATCTTTTTGCTCATAGGTGTGCTGTTAGCTCTTTTTAGTAAGAATCAAAGGGTGGTCAAGACAGCCGATGTTATTGTCGGTTTTGGCGTGCTGTTTATGGGACTCAATGGAATGAGCAATGCAATGACCGGCATGCGTGAAGAACCGGCCATTGTAAATATTTTAAGCAGTCTGACTAACCCGGAAATTGGAATTTTAGTAGGCTTTATTATAACTTTTATTATTCAAAGTTCTTCTGTTACAGTCAGTATCGTGCTCTTAATGTGCCAGCAAGGACTTCTCCCGCTTGAAATTTGCTTGTTTATTATATTAGGCTGCAATATTGGCTCTTGCGGATCAGCACTCATTGCTTCTCTTGCAGGTAAAAAAGATGCAAAGCGGGCAGCGATGATACACTTTTTATTTAATATTTTTGGCAGTGTTGTCATGTGGATTGGCTTCCGGCTCGGTATTGACTGGGTAGTAAGCTTCCTTCATCGAATTTCTGGGGATGATTTAGGAAGATGTATAGCCAATGCCCATACATTAATAAAAGTAGGACAAGTTATTTTATTATTTCCTTTTTCAAATCTATTAGTAAAAATGACATATATGATCATTCGAGGTGAAGATGAAAAAATTGGTGATGATGAGAACTTCCAGCTGCAATATATTGGTAACAAAGTAGTTTTTAATCCCGCAACCGCGGTAGTGGATGCGATTAGAGAGCTGGAAAGAATGGCGGCTTTAGCGGCAGAAAATTTGAACCGTGCGATGAAAGCACTCATTACTCTTGAGGATAAAGAAATCGATGAGGTTTATAAAGTAGAGCAAAATATCAATTATCTAAATAAATCAATTTCGGCATACTTAGTAAAAATTAGTCAGACAACCTTGCCGATTGAAGATATGAAAAGCATTGGCGGCTTATTTCATATTGCAAATGATATAGAAAGAATCGGTGATCATGCTGAAAATATTGCCGATAATGCAAGGAGAAGAAAGGAAAGTGGATCTGTTTTCAGTAAAGAAGCAAAAAATGAAATGAACGATATGCTTATTATGGTAAATCAAATCATTGAGTTTTCCATTGATATGTTTGATAAAGGCAGTGAGGAACATTTACAGGATGTCCTTCTTCTGGAAGAAAAAGTAGATAAAAAGGAAAGAGAACTTCAACAAAAGCATGTTGCTCGTTTAACGAGACAGGAATGTACACCGGAAGCAGGTATGCTTTTTTCGGATGTTGTTTCCGGTTTAGAAAGAGTAGCCGATCACGCAACCAATATTGCGTTTTCTGTATTAAATGGAGATCCGTCGGGAAATCCGGAGCTGATGGAATAATTTTGTAAAAAGTGAGTGAGAAAAGAAGATGACTAACCATATTTTGGTAGTTGACATCTTCTTTTTTTATTGCTATAATCAACATAAATTTGTAACAATTTTGTAACAAATGGAATCAAAACTTAAAAAAATCGTAAAATTAGCGAAATTATTTTAACAAAAGGACGATTGGTATGCATTTAAAAAAAGTGAAAATATTTATATTAACAACAATGGTAACTGTAATAATAAGTGGTATGGAGGTGCAGGCGCTATCCTTATTTTCGGATTTAAAAACGACTGCCAGTGCAGCCGAGACTCAATTTACGATACCGGAAGAAGATGACCTTTTTTCATTTAAAAAGTCTTCTAAAAAAAGTAATAAGAAGGCAGCTACGAGTGCCGGTGTCAGTAATATTATAGGTATCGCTGATGAGGAAGCAGAAGCAGTTCTAAGCGCAGGAGCAGGCGATATTGTCGTTGTAGCACCGGAGGATATGGATGAACCAAACGGAAACGAGGAAGAAGAAGGCGGCGGCTTTTATGGATATACGAATCTTGGTATTGCTAATGTAGAGGATCATCTAAATGTAAGAGCTTCTGCAGATGATACTAGTAAGATTGTAGGTAAGATGAGTGAAAATACAGCATGTGAAATTGTTGGTTTTGAGGGAAATAAGGCACATATTATTTCAGGAAGCGTAGAAGGATATGTAAATCTTGATTACTTATTGACCGGTCCTTCGGCAATTATCAGAGCAAATTCAATTATTCAAAATTTGGCAACAGTAAAGGCAGATGGTCTTAAATTAAGAGAACAGCCAAGCACGGACGGTAAAATGATATCAATGGTTTCATATGGTGAGGAACTTCCAATCGTTGAAGAAAATAATGGCTGGGTAAAAGTCCGTTATGATGAATCTACGGCATATGTTTCGAGCGATTTTGTCACGGTCGATATGAAGCTTAAGACAGCACTCAATATGTCGGAATTTTTATATGGTTCAGGAGTATCCGATGTCAGGGTAGAGTTAAGTGAATATGCGAAGCAGTTTGTTGGCAACCCATATGTATGGGGTGGAGTGAGCCTTACTAAGGGTGCGGATTGTTCAGGATTTACATTGAGTATATACAAGAAATATGGAATATCACTGCCGCATTCCTCAAGGGCACAGGCTAATATGGGGACATCCATTAAAATGTCGGAGGCTAAACCAGGTGATTTAGTGTTTTATGCAAAAGGCGGAAGAATTAACCATGTAGCTATTTATATAGGCGGTGGAAAGGTTTGTCATGCCAGCAGTAAAAAGACCGGAATCCGTATTACAAGTGCTTATTACCGGGCACCTGTTAAAGTTGTTAGATTATTACAGGATTAAAAATTAAATTTGTATATGAAAGCCGTGCACAGTGAATGCTGATACACGGCTTTTTATTGAAGGGCAAGGCTTTTATCCAGCCTTTACATGAATTCGTAAATTGAAAATCTATTGTTTACACAGAAAATAATATGTGATACAATAGACAGGTATGAAATTCAGCCTCTGACTCAGAACTAGGATACTCCAACCGGATCTTGGCAGACGGCGGTCAAAAGGAAAAGGAGAATCAAAATGATTTCTAACGAAAAGAAAACAGAAATTATCAAAGCTTATGCTAGAACAGAAGGTGACACCGGTTCACCGGAAGTACAGATTGCAGTACTGACAGAAAGAATTAATGAACTTACAGAGCATTTAAAAGAGCATTCAAAGGATCATCATTCAAGAAGAGGTCTTCTTAAAATGGTAGGTAAGAGAAGAGGCTTACTTGGTTATTTAAAGAAAACTGATATTGAAAGATACCGTTCATTAATTGAAAGACTTGGTATTAGAAAATAATTAATACGATGGAGTAAATCAGGCGGATATTAATTTATCCGCCTTTTTCACTAGATAGATTACTCTAGGTAGAAGAGAGCATCCGAGACCACTGAAATGTATATGAATAGGTTTCATGTTTGTTTCAGTAGTTTCGGCTTCTTCTGCCTGATAACGAATTTTTAATCAGAAAAGGAGAAATAACATGTACAAAACTTTTAGTATCGATTTAGCTGGACGTACATTGTCTGTGGACATTGGAAGAGTCTGTGCGCAGGCAAATGGTGCAGCATTAGTAAAATACGGTGAGACAACCGTATTATCAACCGCTACGGCATCTGACAAGCCAAGAGAGGGAATTGACTTTTTCCCGCTTAGCGTTGAATATGAAGAAAAATTATATTCCGTAGGAAAAATTCCCGGAGGCTTTAACAAGAGAGAAGGAAAGGCTTCGGAGAATGCCGTTCTTACAAGCCGTGTTATTGACCGCCCCATGCGTCCGTTATTTCCAAAGGATTATCGCAACGATGTGACATTAAATAATTTGGTCATGTCGGTTGATCCTGAATGCAGACCTGAACTTGCGGCAATGATTGGTTCCGCACTCGCAGCAAGCATTTCTGATATTCCATTCAGCGGTCCATGTGCGACAACACAGATTGGTATGTTAAATGGGGAGTTTATTGTTAATCCAAGTCAGGATGATTGGAAGAACGGTGATCTTAACTTAACGGTAGCTTCTACTGCAGAGAAAGTCATTATGATTGAAGCCGGAGCCAATGAAATTGCAGAAGATGTCATGATAGAGGCTATTTATAAGGCTCATGAGATGAACCAGACAGTCATCGGGTTTATGAATAAAATTGTTGCAGAAGTCGGAAAAGAAAAGCATTCATATACGAGCTGTGCAATTCCGGAAGAAATGTTTGAAGAAATGAAAAAAATTGTTACTCCGGAAGAAATGGAAGTGGCAGTATTTACGGATGAAAAACAGGTACGTGAAGAAAATATCCGTAATATTAGTAATAAATTAGAAGAATCATTTAAAGAAAAAGAAGAATGGCTGGACAATCTTGATGAAGCACTATACCAGTATCAGAAAAAGACTGTCCGCAAAATGATATTAAAAGATCATAAACGTCCCGATGGGAGAGCAATAACCGAAATCCGCCATTTGGCAGCAGAAATAGATTTAATTCCAAGGGTACATGGTTCAGGAATGTTTACAAGAGGTCAAACTCAGATTTGTACCATTACAACATTAGCACCATTATCCGAGCAACAGAGAGTTGACGGTTTGGATGAGAATGAGACTGCAAAGAGATATATGCATCATTATAATTTCCCTTCTTATTCTGTTGGTGAGACAAGACCATCAAGAGGACCAGGAAGAAGAGAAATTGGACATGGTGCCTTAG
>CAYPIB010000068.1:2087-15745 GCA_964410675.1 uncultured Roseburia sp. | reverse complement strand
TTCCACCAATCGTAACGGTTTTTCCGCCTATTTCTATTTTAACTGCCGCCTGCTTCGAAACAGTATCTGTTGTCATAATTGCTTCTGCTGCCATCTGCCCCGCTTCCAATGTAGAGTCGTTAGCTTTTGCTAACTTTTTGATGCCCTTCTTTATTTTATGAATCGGAAGCTGCATGCCAATCACTCCTGTTGATGCAACAAGAACACTTTCTCTTGGTACACCAAAAGTTTCTGCTGTCGTCTTTGCTGTTTCTTCACAAGCTTCAACCCCCTGGCTGCCGGTACAAGCATTCGCAATCCCTGCATTTACCACAATTGCATGCACCGGTTTTTGACTGTCGATAATATTTTTATCCCAAATAACACAAGCTGCCTTTACTATATTAGAGGTAAATGTTCCTGCCGCCACACAGGGCTCTTTACTAAAAATGAGTGCCATATCTTTTCTGTTTAAATATTTTATCCCTGCTGCCACACCTGCCGCCGAAAATCCTTTTGCCGCAGTGACACCGCCTTTTATTTCTATCATATTGTCCTACCTTTCAGCATTTGTTGAATGCTATAATATTTTCCTTATTAATTACAAAATCATAATAATTCAAATCGTCTCTTTTCGTCCATCCTATGCGTTTCCAAAATGCATTGCCAACATCATTTTCTGTAAATGCTATCAGCGAAACCTTGCTGATACTTTCTGTTTCCAGAGCATTCATGGCAAATATTACCATTTCTTTTCCGATTCCTTTGAGCCTGTAATCTGGATCGACACAGACATGATACATGCATCCCCGTCTGCCGTCATGCCCGCATAAAATTGCACCGGTTATCTTACCTTTCTCTGTTGCTACTACACTGATTCCCGGATTTCTTTTTAGAAAGCGCTCGATTCCAGCTTTTGAATCATCAAGGCTTCGCATAGCAAAACCATTTATTTTTCTCCAAAGTTCATAGACTTCTTCATAGTCTTCAATTTCCATTGAACGTATCATTTGTTCTCCTTTAAAAATTCCTAAATTTAATCATACTAAACAATCGTTATAAAAACAACCTGAAATTCATGTTTTTATTGTTTGCATAATTATACATCTTTATTTGATAATATGCAATCATTTTTATTAATATACATTATTTCAACGAATATTCATTGCTTTATGCATTATTTTAGTCTTGCATTATTAAAAGCTTTGTTGTATATTAAGAAAAGAGCAGGAATACTGACTTATAGATAGAAGAAACCCAAATTGACGGAGGATTTAAAAAATGAAAGAAAAAGTTATTTTAGCTTACTCAGGCGGACTGGATACTACTGCCATCATTCCCTGGTTAAAAGAAAATTTTGATTACGAGGTAATCTGTGTATGTATTGACTGCGGTCAGGAAAGCGAATTAGATGGTTTAGAGGAAAGAGCAAGTTTAAGCGGTGCTACTAAATTATATATTGAAGATGTTACAGATGAATTCTGTGATGAATACGTAATTCCATGTGTTCAGGCACATGCTGTTTATGAAAATAAATATTTATTAGGCACTTCAATGGCAAGACCTGTCATTGCTAAGAGATTAGTTGAAATTGCCCGTAAAGAAGGAGCTGTTGCTATTTGCCACGGTGCAACCGGAAAAGGCAATGATCAAATCCGTTTTGAGCTTGGCATAAAAGCACTTGCTCCGGACCTAAAGATTATAGCTGCATGGAGACACGAAAAATGGAACTTGGATTCTCGTGAATCAGAAATTGAATATTGTAAGGAACATGGTATTGACCTTCCTTTTTCAGCCGATAACTCCTATAGCCGTGACCGTAATTTGTGGCACATCAGTCATGAAGGACTTGAGTTAGAGGATCCGGCCAACGAGCCAAATTTTGATCATTTATTAGTACTTGGTACGACTCCTGAAAAAGCACCGGAAGAAGGCGAGTATGTAACAATTACTTTTGAAGCCGGAGTACCAAAATCTGTAAACGGCAAAGAAATGAAGGTTTCTGATATTATCCGTGATTTAAATAAACTGGGTGGAAAACACGGCATCGGTATTATCGATATTGTTGAAAACCGTGTCGTAGGCATGAAATCCCGTGGTGTCTATGAAACTCCGGGCGGAACAATTCTTTACGAAGCTCATCAGCAGCTTGAAGAACTTATTCTGGACCGTGACACTTATCGAGAAAAAGAAGAAATGGGCAGTAAGCTTGCTCAAATTGTTTACGAAGGAAAATGGTTTACCCCTCTTCGTGAGGCAGCACAAGCATTTATTGAATCGACTCAAAAATATGTAACCGGTGAAGTGAAATTAAAGCTTTACAAAGGCAATATTACTAAAGCTGGAACAACCTCACCATATTCTTTATACAACGAAAGTATTGCTTCTTTTACAACCGGTGATTTATATGACCATCACGACGCCGAAGGATTTATTAATTTATTCGGTCTATCTTGTAAAGTTCGTGCAATGAAGATGCAGGAAATCGAAAAAAACAATTAATATATGAATGTAATATTAATCGTTAGTTTATATTTGGCTGCAGTAAATATAATCGGATTTGCTACTATGGGAATTGATAAGCATAAAGCGCGCAAACAAACGTTTCGAATACCGGAAGCCGCATTATTTACAGTTGCCTTTATTGGCGGAAGTCTCGGAACTACACTGGGAATGTTTATCTTTCATCATAAAACAAGACATTGGTACTTTCTTTACGGTATGCCCGTGATTTTGTTTTTGCAAATACTATTTATATTTTCACTCAATTATTTTCCTGTCACATTTGAATTTATGTAGCCTTTGCATAGAAAAAAGCAGCCGCAGGAGTTTTTAAATATACAAATGAGCATACCGGCATTATGCCGGTATGCAATATACACGAAGGAGTTTTTACATGTACATTGCATTAATTGCTGAAAGTATCGCTGACCGCCGCTATATGGAACGGCTTCTAGACCGTGCAAGTGATGCTTTAATGGAAACAACAGGTAATCTTTATATTGAAGCATTTGGAGATGCTTCTCATCTTTGGAATACTGTCAACCGGTATGATGTTTTTATTTTGGATTTTTTTGATAACAGAGAAGCTATGTATGAAATCATAGATCATCTTTATGAATTGAACGTTAATGGAAAAATTATTGTATGCTATCCCGATGATACGTGGCTGCACTCTTTGAATCTTTCCGCCGAAATATATACGTTGAAAAAACCGATTAAAACAGCTGAATTAGAGGGACTGATTCGTACACTCTTTAACAGTATAAATTTTGCAAATATCCCTACAGTAGAGCTTCGGGGTGAACATCATACTCGTTATATTCCCGCTGATGATATTATTTATGCCGTTGCAAGCGGACACTCTATAGAAGTCTTTCTTACCGACAATTCTTTCTTTACATTTTTAGGTACTATGACAGATTTTGCCCGTGAAGTATGTACCCACTCACAATTTGTTACTTATGCTAAAAAGGGATTTTCCTTTAATTACAATTATATAAAAGAAAAGACCGGCAGCACTATTACTATGACTACCGGTCATACATTTAAAATTCCACGCCTAGAGCGTCCAGTTTAATATTTTTATATTGTTGCAATGATTCCGCCATCATTCGCATACATCGTACTGATTCCAGCCGTATCTACAATTAAAATTTCCTTTACGTCTGCCTTACTTTCAATTATTTCTTTCAGCTGTAATGCTCGTTCCTGACAATTGCAATGAGAAATCATGACTCTCATAACTCCCGGCTCTTTAACCTTGGAAGCAATCATATGACTCATTTTAATGAGTGCCTTTTTCATTCCTATTGTCTGGCCCAGCTGAACAATTGTTCCTTCATCGGTAGAACCCATAATCGGCTTAAGATTCAGTGTCGACGCAACGACAGCCTTCACCTTTGAAAGTCTTCCGTTTTTACGAAGCGTATCTAAATTATCCAAAATAAAATATGTCTGCTGTTCATCACGATACGTTGTCGCTAATTTAACTACTTCATCAAATTGTTTACCTTCATTTATATATTCCATTATTTTTAAAGCAATCTGTGTCTCTCCAATTGATGCAGAGCAAGAGTCAAAAACGTGAATATTTTTCTTACCGTATTTTTCTTCATAAAGCTTCTTTCCAAGCTCTGCACTGTTGTAGCTTCCACTTAAATTAGCAGATAATGTAATCACGTAAATATCATCTGCCCCGCAATGATAAGCATCCATAAACTGTTCCGGAGAAGGGCACGCTGACTTTGCACACTCCTGACTTTCTGCAATTCGCCGAATAAAATCAGCCTGATCAAAAGTATCATCATCCGGTGTATGGTAATCACCTATTTGCAGCAACAGGGGTATGCTTTGAATTCTTGCATCCTCCTTTAGCTCTTTTGTCAAATCTCCACAACTGTCTAAAATTATTTTAAAACTCATAGGTTCATCCTGCCTTTATTTTATCTTTTATCGCATTATGCGTTTTTAATTTCAACTCTATATGGTTTTCATTACTACGTATCATAACACAACAATTACTATTTGAAAAGAGTTAAACAATATTTTTTTAGTTTCAGTTGCAAAAAATATACCGTGTACTCTATAATAGGATTGCCACATTGCTTTTAGAAAGGAGCTTTTGCTATGATAGCATTAAGTATTGATAATATAAAAATATTTATGAATAAATTTTTAAATAGTGAGGCCTTTGATACCTTTTATGTAGAAGAAGCGGTGATTACAACCTTCAACCGCTTTGAAATTAATGGACGAACAGAAACCGGATTTTATTCTCCGGAAGAACTGCAGAATATGCCTACACTTGGCACTGAATTTTCTCTCTGGCAGACACTTCGGCCAATCTGCTTTCAACTGATGAAGGGTAAGCATACACCGCTTTCTTTTCAGTTTGTCCTGCAGGCAGGTGAAAGCTTTAAACTAAGGCTTCTGCAAAGTCCAGAATTATCGCTGGATCCATCTCTGATAAAAAGTCTCAACCTAATTATCCGTTTTGAAAACAATAAATTACTCTGCATTACCGGAACTGCATTTCATACGTTTGTACCCGATAAATCATTAGACCAAATGTGGGACAAAGCAATTAAAAAATCGTTTTTATCACTTGGTCTTGATTATACCGAGCAATAATATCACTCCTTCATCTTAGGATTAAATATAAAACTTGCTAAATATCCAAAGATCAGAGCTGCCGAGCAGCCTACAGCACCCGCAGCAAAACCGCCCTTAAAAATTCCGATAAAGCCATCTGAGGCTATCGCTTTTTCAACTCCGCTCATGAGCACATGCCCAAAACCGATAAGCGGAACACTAACACCGGCTCCGGCATATTTAAGGATTGGATCATACAATTTAATTGCACTTAAAAATGCTCCAAGGCACACTAATAATACCATAATTCTTCCGGGCATCAGCTTTGTCTTTTCCAACAATATTTGAACAAGAGCACAAATCAGCCCCCCAACCCAAAATGCATTAATATATGACATACTATTCTCCTTTCGTACAAAAAAATAACAGACACTTCTATCTGTTATTTTCTCCCTATTTTTTGATTTTATACAAATATTTTACCATTTAAAAAGCTAATTGGCATTGTAAATACCTTATCACTTTAAGTACGCAATAACTTCAACTTCGCAGAGCACGTTCTTTGGCAGCGTTTTAACCGCAACACAGCTCCTTGCTGGCTTGCCGGTAAAATACCTTGCATATACTTCATTAAATGCCGCAAAGTCATCCATATCGGCTAAATAACAAGTGGTTTTAACTGCACTTTCAAATGACGCCGAAGCTTCTGTTAAGATTGCTTCCAGATTTTTCATAACCTGTTCAGCCTGTACTCTAATATCACCCTCTATAATATTACCTGTTTCCGGTATAATCGGTATCTGTCCCGATGTATAAAGCATTTTATTAATTATAACTGCCTGTGAATATGGGCCGATTGCCGCCGGTGCCTTTTCTGTACTAATCTTTTTTAACATATTACTCTTCCTCTTTTCTTAAAATTAATGTGACTCCTCCAGAAAGCTTACTGTCACATAATAACCTCTTTCATTTTGCTTAATATCTACTACTGTTCCCTCTTCACATTGCAGCCTTTCTCTAAATGGAATATTTCCCGACATTGCCAGAGAAGGATCGATTGTATAGTAGTAGCTGCTCGGAAGGATACCCTCCGTCACATGAATTTTATCTCCAATGTTTAAAAAACCATGGCGCTCCATTTTAAATTCCATTTCACGCATATTTTCACTTCCCAATAATATAATATATTTTACTATTTTGCAATTTGTTTTGGTACTTTTTCTATTTGTTCCTTTTCAAGCATTTCAACAAACACGTCAATAACATGAGGATCAAACTGTGTTCCGGCACATCTCTTTAATTCTTCAATTGCTTCCTTTTCAGGCATTGCCACATGATACGGCCTGTTATGTACCATTACATCATGAGAATCCACGGCCGAAATAATTCTGGACAGCAGTGGGATTTCCTCACCTTTTAAACCATTGGGATAGCCTGTCCCATCCCATTTTTCATGATGTGATAAGATGCAGTCTGCAATCTCTCCAAGCTCAGGTGACGTTTTTGCTATGCGGTATCCTTTTACGGTATGCTGCTGCATAACTGAACGTTCCTCATCTGTCAGCTTTCCCTTTTTAAGCAGTACGCTGTGTGGAATCGCTACTTTACCAATGTCATGCAAGACTGCCAAAAGCTCTAGCTGTGTTACTTCAGCATCACTCAGCTCCATCGCTCTTCCAAGCCTTTCTGCCATTGTACGAGTACGCTCCACATGCTCCTCTGTCTCGTAATCACTTTCACTTAGAGTCTGCTTAAGTGAGCCTACAAGTGCACTGCTTGCCGAAGTAGTACGAAGCATCTTCTTCTTCACCATACTATCACGGGCTTTATTATAGACTTTTCCGACATTTTCATCCTCTGCTTCCATTTCAGCAATTCCATACTCCAGTGTAATCGGATTGTCCGGTCTGACCGCTTCAAAGTCGTCTTTAATCTTTTCACAGATAAGAATTCCTTCTTCCGGCTTTATATTTTCAAAAACAACAGCAATATCATCGTCTATTTTTGTAATAAAATTTTTATTGCCGACGCGTTTACGAAGAACATCAGAAAGCGCTAAAACTACTTGATCTCCATATTCAGTACCATTTGTATCATTAATCATTTTTAAATTATTAATATTAAATACTGCCACCGTAATCGGCCAGTAACGCTTGTCCTGCCATTGTGGAAATTGATAATAAAACGTACTCTTATTGAAAAATCCAGTCAGTTTATCATACGCAATAGAACGCTCTAATGAAAAATATGCCTCTTTAGCAGAAGTAATGTCATGAAATTCAAAACTGGAGCCAATAAACTTATTCTTTTGCATCATACAATTATATTCACATTGATACAGTCTTTCTTCACCATTGACCGACAGACTGCACTCAAAGCTGTGGTCTTCCCTAAAGCTGCCCATCTCTTTGATATCCAGAAGCGCCATAATATCGGAACTGGTTAATTTTTTCTTTTGTTTGTGTTTGGGATTACTTAATAACCCCAGTGGAACGAGCGCCTTCATATGTTTGGTAAAATCAGCCACATATCCTTCATAATCAAACAAAATAACCGGAGCATTTAAATAGTCAAAAATTAACCCTCTTGTAATTTCCTTATTTACGATATTCTGATAATAAAACGTATTATAATAAAGCAATCCCCCAATGAATGCATAAAAAAGTACAGCCAGATCTATTCCAACGTGTAAACGATTTTTAAAAAATATATATTCAGAAAGTGCAGCACCAAATAGACAAACCCAGATACAATAATATCGTTTCCAATATATTCTAGGGGTTTCTATGCTTTTTTTAATCATAATTACAATACAGATAAAACACAGGAGAACAAGTAATAAAAAATGAGTATAAAGAGGAATTTTAGGTAAATAGGTAAGTAAAACCCTATCATCAAACATAACTTCTTTATAATCTATCGATGTATTACTGAAAGGATTGACCAGCAAAAAAATGCCGTCCACAAAGATTAATAGATAAATAATAGTATATAAAAGATTGGGAAAACGATCTTCATATTCGGCAAACCGAACTATATATTGTAAAAAAAATAATGCTACAAAATCCAGCATATAGATAGAAAAACTTGTTCCCACTTTCATCAGCAATAGATTACTGCTCATTAAGTTTATTGTATAAAATACAATCAGAAAAAATGTTGAAAGCATAATCCGACCGATATAATTACCAATGTTTGATCTTTTATTATTGATTTTTATGATGATAAAAGCCGTAATACAGGCAACTATCCCATATATTCCGATTACAATTTGACTCAAACAAAGACCCCCTCTTTTGTTTACACATATTTAGTCCATTATAGCTGATAATATGTGTAAAAGTAAAGGGAAATCGCATTTTAAATGAGTATTATACACTCTCCAGTACAACTGCATGTGCAATTCCAGGGACACTATTTCCTTCCTGAAAACTAGTTTTACTCAAAAGTGCACCGGTCGGAATAAATAGAACTCGTTTCCATATTCCTTCCTCAAGCTGCTTTAAAATATAAGCAGAAAGAGTAACCGCCGCACAGCCGCAACCCGATCCACCTGCGTTTGTATCCTGCTTTTCACTATCAAATATTTCTATGCCGCAGTCCATCTGTCGGCTTTTAATGTCAATACCCTTTGCCGCCAATAAATCAATCAATGCCTTTTGACCAACCGTACCTAAATCTCCGGTAATAATCTTATCATAATCCGCTGGTTTTCTATTAAAGTCTTCCAAATTAGCCGCAATTACATCCGCTGCTGCAGGTGCCATTGCACATCCCATATTAAAACTATCCTTTAAACCATAGTCGACTATTTTTCCGGTTGTGAAGCCTGTAATTACCGCCCTTGGGCTTGCTCCCGGCTCATTTGATAATATAAACGCTCCGCTTCCTGTAACGGTCCAGCTGGAAGACAACGGCCTTTGTCCGCCATACTCCAAGGGAAAGCGAAATTCCTTTTCCGCGCTGGCAAAATGGCTTGATGTAACACATGCCACATGATTCGCAAAGCCGCCCCCAATTGCCATTGCGCCAAGACTAAGCGCCTCACCACAAGTAGAACAAGCTCCAAACAATCCAAACAAAGGCAATTCATGAGAGGCCACCCCAAAGCAGGTCGCTATTTCTTGACCGAGTAAATCTCCGGCAAATAAATAACGAATTTCTGATTTTTCTACCCTTGCTTTTCCAATTGCTATATTGAGCGCTTCTTTTTGAAGAGTGCTTTCAGCCTCCTCCCATGTTTCACTGCCAAACATCGCCTCATCACCAACGACATCAAATAAAGAACCAAGTGGTCCTTCTCCTTCTTTTTTTCCAACAATAGAGGCAGATGCCTTTACATAAATCGGCATGGGCAGTTTTGCACTCTGCTTCCCGGTCTGAAAAATAGCCTTTTCCGGTTTTTGTATGATGTTATTTTCCATAAGAAACATTCCTCTCCTTCTTATATAAAACATATTCTATTCTGCCTCTATTTTCTCCATTTTTATCATTTAATATTCATTTATATCATATTTATTATGCCGTATGCCTCCAATTTGGTGTGAAATATCTAAGCCGCAATGCATTTAATACAACCGATACGGAGCTAAAGCTCATGGCAGCTGCTGCTATCATCGGATTTAACAAAATACCTGCTGACATATATAGGATTCCGGCAGCAATCGGAATTCCAACCATATTATAGAAAAATGCCCAAAACAGATTCTGCTTTATATTTTTCATAACTGCCCTGCTTAAGCCGATTGCAGATGCAACGTCAAGCAAATCACTTTTCATCAATACAATATCAGCAGACTCAATGGCAATATCCGTTCCCGCTCCAATTGCAATTCCAACGTCTGCACGCGCAAGTGCCGGAGCATCATTAATGCCATCGCCAACCATTGCAACCTTTTGCCCCTTGTCTTGCAAAACACGGACCTTTTGTTCCTTGTCCTGCGGGAGCACTTCTGCAATCACAGTATCGATTCCAACCTGACGGCGTATTGCTTCTGCTGTCTTAGCATTATCTCCGGTTAACATAATCACATTCATGCCCATGGTCTTCAATCTTTCTACTGCTTCCTTGCTTTTTTGCTTTACCGTATCTGCTGCAACAATCATTCCTAATATTTTCTTGTCATCAGCAAAGTATAAGGGAGTTCTCCCCTCCTCGGCAAAGCCTTCTTCTCTTTTTATAAATTTTTCAGCACTTACTCCGATGCTTTCCATCAGCTTGCGGTTACCTGCATATATTTTCCTGCCCTCGACAATACCACTGATTCCCTGTCCTTTTATTAATTCATATCCTGCTGCCTCTACCGGAATAATATCTGCCTCCTTGGCCTTTTTTATAATCGCATCTGCTAATGGATGACCTGACATCGTTTCAAGTGATGCCGCAATTTTAAGAAGCTCCTTCTCGGTTATCCCTTCTGTAATCATATCGGTTACACTTGGTTTTCCCTCCGTAACGGTTCCGGTCTTATCAAGTACAATCGTATCAATGTTGTGGGCAGACTCAAGCACCTCTGCTGATTTTATAAGAATTCCACCGGCCGCTCCTCTTCCGGTACCAACCATAATTGCAGTTGGTGTGGCGAGCCCAAGGGCACACGGACAGGAGATTACAAGTACGGAAATGGCGATGGAAAGAGCAAACTCAAAACTTTGTCCTGCCAAAATCCATATAATAAAAGTCACAGCCGAAATAAGCATTACAACAGGAACAAATACACTGCTGATTTTATCTGCCAGCTTAGCAATTGGGGCTTTTGATGAGGTTGCATCATCAACAAGCTGAATTATCTTTGACAAAGTTGTATTCTCCCCAACGGCTGTTGCTTTTATTTTTAAATATCCATTTTTATTTATCGTTCCTCCGGTAACATAATCCCCGGCATTTTTTTCTACCGGAATACTCTCTCCGGTTATTGCAGACTCATCGATTGAGGAGTAACCTTCGGTAATAACACCATCCGTCGGAATGCTGGCACCGGCTTTTATAATGAGAATATCGCCCTCCACTATATCTTCTGCCTGTATTTCCTGCTCTATTCCATTTTTAAAAGCAATGGCTGTCTTGGGGGTTAAATTCATTAATTTAGTTATGGCATCGGAGGTACGGTTTTTTGCTCTCGCCTCCAAAAATTTCCCAAGCGTAATTAATGTTAAAATCATAGCTGCTGATTCAAAGTATAAATCCATAGAAAATTTATGAACCAGTTCCATATTTCCATGACCATATCCCCATGCAATTTTATAAATTGCATAGATTCCATATATAAATGCTGCTCCTGAGCCTAGCGCAATCAATGAATCCATATTGGGAGAACGCTTTACTAAATTTTTTAGTCCCTTTGTAAAATAATTGCTTCCTGCAATCATAACAGGAAGTACAAGTAAAAATTGAGTAAACGCAAAAATCATTACATTATCCATCCCTGTTAAAAAAGCAGGCAGCGGCCACCCCGCCATTTCACCCATTGCAATATAAAATAATGGAACTGTAAAAATGGCAGATATAATAAGCCGCTTTTTAGTTTTTGATGTTTCTGAGGCCGCAATGTCGTTAGGTGTCACCTCTTTTTTTTTATTCATTTCTCTATGAAGCATAGCTTCAAATCCTATTTCTTCTACTTTTTCAATGATAGCCGCAGTATTTAAAATTTTCTCATCATAGGAAACCGTCATATTGTTTTTGAGTAAGTTAACGCTAACTTCTGCCATACCATCCATTTTTGATATCGCTTTTTCCAATCGACTTGAACATGCTGAGCATGCCATACCTATTATATCAAAATTTTCTTTTTTCATATTATGCCTCCTTTTCTTAGTATTAGCAAATTGACAAATATTTAATTGCCTGTTATCATTTTATCACTAATAAATCTTTTAGCAATAATGCACTATTTTGTAACATAGTACCCTAAAAGATACTGTTAACTTTTTTTCTGCAACTATTTAAAAAAACTAATACAAAAGGAGACGTTATGATTGATAAAGAAAGAAACAAAAATTGTCCGGTTTCGGTTACACTTCAACTCATTGGGGGAAAATATAAATCGCTTTTGCTTTGGCATTTAACAAATCGTATTTTACGTTTTAATGAATTAAGAAAACTGGTACCGGAAGCAACTCCCAAAATGCTGACTCAGCAATTAAGGGAGCTTGAAAGTGATGGCTTAATTCATCGTGAAGTTTATCCGGTTGTACCACCAAAGGTTGAATATTCTCTAACCAAGCGCGGGAAAAGCCTTTTTCCGATATTGGAAGCAATGTATCAGTGGGGTTCTGGGTTGATGCAGGAGGAGGGAAAATGTCCGGCATGTTCTATGAAGGACGGCATAATTAAGCCTGTCGGAAATCCGAAAGACTAAGTCCTTTTATGCCCATGGTGTATCCCACTGAAACTGTTTCATATTTACACAGCCATTTTCAAAAGAAACGCCTTCGGCTTCTAACAGCTCTCTCTGATGATCAACTCCATCCAGCGCAAAGGCTTTGGAGGTTTTTCCCTCCCTCGTAACAACTCTGTGACACGGTATGATATCAGGATCGGAAATGGCATGCAGCGCATAACCAACCACTCTGGACCAACGCTTATTTCCCGCAAGCTGTGCCACCTGGCCATAGCTTGCTACGTTTCCCCTGGGGATTTGTTTTATTACATCATATATTCGTTCAAAAGTATTTTTTTCCATATATTGTTCCTTTTAAATTTGGGTTTAAAAAATGGCAGGGTGATTAAGCTGTCACCCTGCCATAAAATTTTATTTTTTCCACAGTCCATGTATATTACAATATTCATATGCCGCTGCCAATTCATCTGTTTCACTTAATACAAATACTGCCTTCGGCTCACTGGCAGGTGTTAACTTTTTGATTTGATATCCTTCCTTTGTTTCAATTGAAATCCATTCAATAAAATGCTCTTCCAGCATTGGATGAGTCACTTCGCCAATCGAAACTTCTACAGATCGTCCCTCTTGTTTTACTACCGGCACATGTTTTTCTACTGCCGCATCTGTTGTTCCCGGTATAATTTCCCTCATCGGCTTTCCACAGCACATAGTCGGAACCGGCGCATCCTTTACAATTGCAACGATTTTTTTACAAGTATCACAAATATAATATTTTATTTCCATAGTCTTTCCTCCCATTTCATTCGTGTTAATAGTTTTCTTTTCTTACTTCGAAAAAGCTTTGACTCATGCCGCATACAGGACAAGTTTCAGGCGCTTTTTTACCGACTACAAGATGTCCGCAGACGCGGCATTCCCACATACACTCCTCCGCTTTTTCAAATACTTGCTGCATTTCAACATTTTTAAGCAGAGCCCGATATCTTTCTTCATGTGTTTTTTCAATCGCCGCTACTTTTCTAAACTTCTCAGCTAAGTCCGGAAAGCCTTCTTCATCAGCATCTTTGGCAAAACGGTCATACATATCTGTCCATTCATAATTTTCGCCTTCTGCCGCTGCTAACAGATTGTCTGCGGTTTTACCTAAACGTCCTAATTCCTGAAACCAAACTCTGGCATGCTCCTGCTCATTTCTTGCTGTTTTTAAGAAAAGCTCTGCCAACTGATCATATCCTTCCT
>CAYPIB010000068.1:0-2077 GCA_964410675.1 uncultured Roseburia sp. | reverse complement strand
GACGACACCCAAATACCAGACGGCAAAGCTCTATCACGAATAAGCCGAACACCCTCTTTTAAAATTCAAAATCGGGCGCACACCGCACTCGATTTTTTTGCAAAAATATTGGAAGAAATTTCATCTGCTGTTTTTAAGAAAAGTTCTGCCAACTGATCATATCCTTCCTGGCTTGCAATGTTAGCAAAGTAAGTGTATTTATTTCTCACTTGGCTCTCACCGGCAAAAGCCTCCTGCAAGTTCTTTTCTGTCTTTGTCCCTTCATAAATATTTTTTGCTGCCAGCTCTTCAATTTTTTCAAATTTTGATGCCGGCTGCTTACAAACCGGACACGTAAAGTCTTCCGGTAATGTCCCTTCATGAATATAACCGCATACTGTACAACGCCATCTTTCCATTTTAATTTCCTCCTTATTTTTATAATTTAATAGTTATAATAACCTTTCCACTGCCTTCTTATCCTTCATAATTGTGTTGCAATAACAATAATAATTACTAATATTCTTTATATTTTATATTAACATTATGAAAAGAAAACGTCAATCACTGGATAAATTTTTCAAATAAAAAATCAGTCTATACCCCGTACAATTGTACAAAAGCAAGACTGAATTTTTATTAATTAAAATTAATTTATTTCTTTTACTCTGTCTGAAACAAACTGCTTTACTTCTTCCTTTTCCATTTTAAGAGGAATTGCCAGTTCTCCACAGAGTGTCTCCTCTGCCATACGAAAATACCTCTCATCGCTGGCTGTTACTTTTTTGCCTTCTGCAATCCGAGTTTGCTTTCGCGAATAAATTGTTTTAATAATCTTTACAAGTTCTCTGCAGTCATTTTTTTTGAATGCTTCCTTGTAGTCGCTCTCTCTTCTTTTTTCATCGGTAATCCACAATGAATCAATGTTTTTAATGTCATCAATCAACTCAATTGCCTCTTCTTTGCTGAGTACTGCTCGGATCATCACCTTTTCATTGTCTACCGGTGTAAAAATTTTACTACCATTTTGATATACGGGTTCGAGCGTATAGTACAGTCGATCTTTTGCCGTACCAGCCGAATCCAATTTACCGACAGCCTCTACTTTACATACTCCATGGTTTCCATAAATAATGTAATCTTTAACTTCAAACACTTTCACAGCTCCTTACCAATCATTTGCTTCATTAATAAGTTCTACTTATATAAGTGTAACAATTTTTCGAGCATTTTGTAAGGGTCATCGGCATTTTCATCAAATTTTTGGTTGTATTGCATATATTTTCCTCTGATTGTTTGTGCATAATTACCTTTTATTTATCATTTAGACCCTTATTTTCTCCAATACTAAGAAGTAAATTTAACAGAATACCAAAAATAGCAGCACCGGCAATGCAAGGAATGTTAATTCCAAAAAATGGAATATTTCCGCCGAATGCATATTGACCGCCAATACCGATTACCATAACACATGCAATGACTGCAATATTTTTTGAATCAAACATATCACACTTCTTATCGATCAAAATTGCAATCCCCTGTGCCGCAATCGCTCCGAATAAATAAATCTCCAAACCACCGATGACCGCAGTAGGAATACCGTAAATGCACTGGATAAGCGGAGTAAAACAAGAAACTATCATTGCAATTATAGATGCCGCAAAAAGAACCGGAACGGAGAAAACCTTTGTAATTGCCATTGTACTAATATTTTCACCATAATTAGTTCCTGCCGGTCCCCCGATTAAACCGGTTATCATATCTCCGATACCATCTCCGATTAAGTTTAAGTGTAATTTTGAAATCAGGTCATATTTTTTACCTTTTTCCTTTTTCTTTGCCAGATTATTTACATAAATATCAAGCTGATACATATGTGCCGTAGATTCCGGAATTGTTGCAATTGCAACAGGCATAATTGCCAAAATAGATGCCAGTGCAATTTTGCCGTCAAAGACGTTTGGAAATGAAAATTTTGGAATCGCAAACGGCCCAAAGGATGCTAAACTTTCAATTGCGTCCGGCTGTATGTTTCTGAATAAATTATAATCCACTCCACCAAACACTAAAATGAGAGCGGCCGTTATGCAGCCGGCGG
>CAYPIB010000067.1:5015-15815 GCA_964410675.1 uncultured Roseburia sp. | reverse complement strand
TTGCCAAAGAGTACGAGAAAGCAGAAAAAGCAAATGAAAGTGCAAGCAGGGCACTAAAGACGGATGTACTTAATTATTAAGGTTAGTGTTAATTAATAAGAAGAGAATCTATCAGTCAGCATTATTCTGTCTTTTAGGTTCTTTTCGAATCACCTAAGTTAAAATGGAAGGATAGGAAAGAATTATATGAGAGGAATATTTTATATTAATACAGTAAAAATAAATGAAGTGAGTGAAGAGTTTAACCCTATGAAAAGTGATATAATGGAAAGTATTCAAAGGTTAGAAAGTATCAAAGCAGATTTAAGCGGGGGTCCTTATGGAGAAGTGAGTAGTGTTATTGGGGGAGTTATTCAGGATTTATATGGCAAAAGTAAAAGTTTAGATCAAATGCAAAAAGTACTGCGCTTTAGTGCTAATGCTTATAAGAAGGAAGACAATAAATTAATAGGTTTTCAGAGTATGCTGAACGATAGATACGGTAAAAGTACTAATATAGGAGCTGGTATTGAAATTGGTATAGGAGCTGACATAGGAGCAGCTATAGGAGGTGTTATAGCAGGAATAGGAGCGGGTATCAAGATAGGTAATGATAGTAGTAAAAATTGGGAGAAGGTACTATCTAATCTTGCAGAGGATACTACATTAGGACTTAGTAATGATATGAAGAAAACTATGGTTGGAATAGGATGTACAATGTTAAATGAAGGTTATGAGTTATCCTTCGTAGCTGGAATGTTAGCTAATATAATGCATGAAGGAAAGGCATCTGGATATTTTGAAAGTTCTGCTTATATTTCTAATCCTTCGGCTCAACCTGGGTATCTAAAGTACATGGATGAGAATTACAATTACAGAGCAGAGTATTCTGGTCAAAGCATTGAAGGAAAAAGTCTTTCTGCAATTTCTGCAATTTTAGAAGAATTAGAGAGTAAAAAATTACAGAATGGAAAATGGCCAGGTGGGTTTGGCCTTGGAAGTGTGCAGTGGACTTTTGAACGGACTAAGACTTTATTAGAGACTTATATGGAAGTAGCAGGCACCAGTGACACAATAACATTTGAACAAATGGTGGAGGCAGAAGGACTAATGATTAGCCGAGAATTAAAAGGAAACTATAATTATATATACTCAGAGTGGGAAGAAGGAAATTCTAATCAAATTGATTCAAGTCAGGCGGCTTACAATGCAGCAGTAGACTTATGTAAAAATTATGAAAGACCTCTTGATGATTCTAGTCTGGATAGAGGAGAAACTGCAAAAATAATATATGAAATAATAGGACAATAATCTAAGTTAGGGAAAGGCGAATAATATGAAGAAATTACTAATTAGTATTGGATTGACTTTGTTAATTTTAACACTAACTGCTTGCACTGACAAAACTTCATTTCAAGAGATAGATAACGTGGAAGATAACACTCCAAAGGACCAAATTATTACTAATAATATACCAGAAGAATTAAATCATGAGTCGGAAGAATCAAATAATACATATACTATACATCATGAAAAAGATGATACCATTTATACAGTGACTCTTACAAAGGATATCGATTCAAATTATACAATGCAGCTTTTCGATGAAGAGTCAAACTTGTTACAGCAAATTTCCTTTGGCAGAATTCCTGAGGGAATCGATGTTATGGATGTAAATTTAGACGGATATACAGACATCGTCGCTAATACAGGTGGAACTGTTAACGAAACACATGAACTTTATACTTGGGATGTATCTACACAAAATTATATGAAAGTGATTTTTGAGGGATTCGAGATGCTTTCGTTTTTTGAAGTATATGATGGTTATATCGAAAATTTTATAAGAGGAGGCAGTCCCGAAGACAGCGTCATGGAAAAACTGATTTGGGAGGGAAACACTTTAATAAAGGTTTAGTAAATGGTTATAGAAAATAAAAATATAGCAGAAGCTGTGTCAAAGTTAGCAGCCTCGTGAAAATTTATAAGCTTTCTGAGGATATTATAGGAAAATGGTAGATGCGCACTAGGGCGGCCGCGCCCGGTGCTAAATACTATAGAGCAGAATCTTTCTTGTCATATATGGTATAATAAGTAAAAATCGAATAATAAATATATGGAAGCAGAGAAAGAAAGGATAAATTATGATACGACAGATTCAACAAAAGGACAGAGCAGCTTATTTACAACTTGCACAGGAGTTTTATCAGACCAATGCAGTGTTACATTCCATTCCGGTCAGCCATATGGAACATACATTTGAGGAGCTCATGCGTTCTAATGAATATGCGGAGGCTTATATTTTTGAAGTGGATGAAGAAATCGCAGGATATGCATTGTTAGCAAAGACTTATTCACAAGAGGCTGGCGGCAGAATTATTTGGATTGAAGAGCTGTATGTGCGGGATTCGTTTAGAAGTAAAGGACTTGGTAAACAGTTTTTTGAGTATTTAGATAATCATATGGCAGAAGATACAGCCCGTGTTCGTATTGAAGTAGAAAGAACAAATGACGGAGCAATTTCTCTTTATAAAAAAATTGGTTATGGAAATTTGGAATATGTTCAGCTGGCACGTGATTTTGAAATTTAAAGGAAAATAAGAGAATGAAGACAAATGATTTATTACAATATCTAGATGAACTTTTTTCGAAAAAACAAATAAATAAAGTCGAGCCCTTTTTACAGGAGCAGTTAAAGCTTGCGATGGAGGAAGAAGATACTTCGCGCGTTATTACGATTGTGAATGAGCTGATTGGATTTTATCGAAGTATGCAGGAGCATGAGAAAAGTATTTTCTATTGTGAGCAGATTATCGCCTTTTTAAAAATGTTTAATTTGGAAGGAACAATTCCATATGCAACAACGCTCTTAAATACAGCAACAGCTTATCGCGCCGCCGGACAGCTCAATGATGCAATGGAACATTATCATACTGCTGAAAAAATATATAACTTAGAAATAGACAAAAGTGATTACCGGTTTGCCGGTCTTTATAATAATAAAGCATTGCTTTATCAGGAATTAGAAGAGCATGAGAAGGCCTTAGGGTATTTAAACAAAGCATTACCAATCATCAGTAACTTGGGGGAAGCCGGTAAAATTGAACTTGCCGTAACCTATTCTAATCTTTCAGTATCCTGCTGCAAACTGGATTCATTAAAAGAAGCAGAGGGATATGCTAAAAAAGCATTGAATTTATTTGAAACATATTCTCCCGATGATTATCATTATGGAGCAGCTCTTGCGTCAATGGGACAGATTCAATATAAAAAGAATGACCTTAGGTTAGCGATAACTAACTATGAAAAAGCGTTAAAAAAAATATATATAAATATGGGCAAGAACAACATTTATAATAGTACATATGCGGGCTTGCTTATAGCATATGATAAAGCAGGAGTTTTCATCCCAAGAAATGGTATGGAATTAGCAAAGGATTATTATGAAACATACGGACGAGCAATGCTTTTAGAAAAGTTTCCGGATTATGTCAATGAAATTGCTGTCGGACTTGTCGGTGAAGGCTCGGAGTGCTTTGGATTTGATGATGATATTTCGATGGACCACGATTTTGGGCCGGGCTTTTGTATGTGGGTAACAAAGGAATTATTTAATCAAATTGGTAATCGCTTACAGGAAGAGTACGAAAAACTGCCAAAGCTTCATAAGGGGATCGTGCGCATGGAAACAGTACAAGGTCAAGGCAGAATGGGAGTCAGGATAATAGAGGATTTTTATCAGGTGATTTTGCAGATAGATACCATCAATTCACATTCGGAGTTAGAATGGAGTGCGCTAAAAGATTATAATCTGGCGGCGGCAGTAAACGGAGAAGTTTTTTATGATAAAAAGGGAGAGTTTACGGCAATCAGAAATAAGCTGTCAGCTTACTATCCAAAGCAGCTTTGGATTAAGAAAATAGCAGAGGAAACAGTCAAAGGCTCGCAGGCTGGTCAGTATAATTATGCCAGAATGATGCTTCGCGGTGAATTTGTTGCAGCAGAATTTGCAATCTATGAATTTATGAAACATATGATCGCTCTTGTTTACTTATTAAACAAAACCTATTCACCATACTATAAATGGAGTCACAAGGGTATGTACCGCCTTTCCTGGGGGAAAGAAATTGCCGATTTACTACAAAAGCTTGCACTTATGCCTTCTCAAAAACATGCTTGGACAGAAGATAACGTGCTGGAAGGAAAGGTAAATATAGAAGACGAAAAAGTAGTCTTGATAGAAGAGATTTGCAGCAAGGTACTTGCAGAACTGAAAAGGCAAGGGTTAGCTAGTGGAAACGATAACTTCTTAGAACGGCATGCGGGTGAGATTTTAGCTGCTGGAATGATGAGTGATGAAGGAAAATGGAGGCAGGATAATGTCTAAGGAAATGAAAAAAGAACAATTAATAGATGGGCTTATTAATCTGGAATGGAATGCTTTCGATCAGGTCCGCAATAAGGGCGGCCGTGCCGGTTGTCAGGATGACTTTGAAACCTTCTTTATTATGAGAAGAAGCCAGTACATGACATGGTCAAATGAAATGTTAGAAAGCTTTACTCATGATTTTAATACGGCAAATGAACGTGGCTGGAATCTGATTATGGAAAAATACGGACGTATGATGAAATCGACAGCACCGGAGGAATATGAAAACATAAAAAAGCAATTTCCGCCAATCACAAGTGAAAAAAATCAAATTATTGAAGCGATTGTAGCCATACAAACTGCAATGCTAGAGGAATTTGCAAAGGAATATCCCAATATGGCGGGCAATGCAAGAAGTATCCACACCGCTGATGATACAGAGTTTAATACATCTGCGGAAACATATTTAAGAGGAGAAATTTCTACTTATTCCGATGAAACTCTGGACATGTATGGAAGATTTTTGGCTGCTTATGCCAAAAACAATAAAAATTTAGTGAAAGAAATTATGGAAAATACAGCACACTTATATGGGTACTCATCACTGGAGGCGGCTGAAAAAAGTGAAAAATAGGGAAAAGAGCCAAAAAGCTCAAAAAGTAACAGTAATACTAAACAAATTGTTTAATATTATGCTTGAAAAAATACCGTCAATGAAGTATACTAAATTATCTTTGATTTAAAGGCGGCGGTTAGCATGAATGTTACAGAAGAAATATTAACAAGACAAAATGAAACCCCTATTCATAAAGCCCTTGAGCAGCAGCGCTTAAACAGGCTGGCGCACTTTGATGTGCCGGGTCATAAGGGGGGCAGGGGAAATAAAGAATTAAAACGGTTTTTAGGCGAGGATTGTCTCCAGCTTGATATGAATTCCATGAAGCCGCTTGATAATCTGTGTCACCCTGTTTCTGTCATTAAAGAAGCACAGGAACTGGCAGCAGAAGCTTTTGGTGCGGACGAAGCATTTTTTATTGTCAACGGAACAACAGCAGCAGTGCAGGCGATGATTATGTCGGTTTGCAAGAGCGGCGATAAAGTTATTATGCCGCGTAATGTACACCGCAGTGCAATTAATGCTCTAGTCGTATGCGGAGCGCTTCCGGTTTATATTAATCCGGGCACGAATAAACAGCTGGGAATTCCGCTTGGTATGTCCCTTTCTGATGTTGAAAAGGCTATTTTAGATAATAAAGATGCAAAGGCAATTTTAGTAAATAATCCGACTTATTATGGTATTTGTTCTAATTTAAAAGAGATTGTCAGATTGGCACATGAAAATAATATGCTTGTACTTGTGGATGAAGCCCACGGTACCCACTTTTATTTTAATGGGCATCTTCCGCTTTCGGCGATGGAAGCAGGTGCCGATATGTCGGCTGTCAGCATGCATAAAACGGGTGGTTCTCTTACCCAAAGTTCGATGCTTTTAACAAGAGATACCGTCAATGCCGATTATGTACGTCAGGTCATTAACTTAACCCAGACAACAAGTGGTTCCTATTTGCTTTTATCCTCACTTGATATTGCGCGCAAAAATCTCAGTATCAATGGGCAGGAGATATTTAGTAAAACGGTAACTCTGGCTAACTATGCAAGAGAAGAAGTAAATAAATTAGGCGGTTATTATGCCTTTGCCAGTGAGCTTGTCAATGGTGATAATGTATATGATTTTGATACGACAAAGCTGTCGATTCATACGAGAGACATCGGGCTTGCCGGCATTGAAGTTTATGATTTACTTAGAGATGATTATGGCATTCAAATAGAATTTGGCGATATTGGCAATATCCTTGCCATTATTTCGGCGGGAGACCGCAATCTTGATTTGGAGCGTTTAATTTCAGCTCTGTCGGAAATTAAGCGGCTTCATGAAAAGGATATGGCAGGCTTGTTTGACCATGAATATATTAATCCGCAAATAGTGATGCCGCCGCAGCAAGCATTTTATGGTGAGAAAACATCACTAAAGATTGAAGAGAGCAGCGGCCGGATTTGCGGAGAGTTTGTTATGTGTTACCCACCGGGTATTCCGATCTTGGCACCGGGAGAAATGATTACAAAGGATATTTTAAACTATATTGCATATGCAAAAGAAAAGAAATGTATTATGACCGGAACAGAGGATATGGCAATTGAATATATCAATGTCGTGAATGAGTACGGGTTATAAAGTAAGTGGGAAAGAGGTGCCGTATGGAACTTTGGTACACAGATAAGCATACAAAGGATATCAAGTTTTCGATGAAAGTAATTCGCCAAATTGTATCGGTTGAAAGTGAATTTCAAAGAATTGATATTTTGGATACAAAAGAATTTGGCAGAGTACTTGTACTGGATGGTGAACTTATGATTACGGAAAAGGATGAGTTCATTTATCACGAAATGATTACGCATGTGCCGATGGCGGTACATCCAAATGTAAAGGACGTTTTGGTCATTGGAGCCGGAGACGGCGGAACGATACGCGAGCTTGTTAAATATAATTCGATTGAAAGAATCGATATGGTTGAGATTGACCGCATGGTAACGGATATGTGCCGGATGCATTTTCAAAAAACGGCTTGTAAGCTGGATGATGAACGGGTTCATCTGCATTTTGAAGAAGAGCTTCGATTTGTCAGAGGAAAATATAATGAATACGATTTAATCGTTGTCGATTGTGCAGATCCATACGGTCCGGCGGAAGGACTATTTACGAGGGAGTTTTATGGTACCTGCTATAAAGCACTTAAAGAAGACGGGATTTTAATTAATCAGCATGAAAGTCCGTTTTACAGCGCGCATTCAAGAACAGTACAAAAAGCTCACAAGCATATAACAAAGGAATTTGATTATAGTACAGTATATCAATGTCATATCCCTTCTTATCCATCGGGACATTGGCTTTTTGGATTTGCATCCAAGAAATATGATCCAATCGATGATTTAAGGGAAAAAGAATGGAATTTGCTTGACCTTAAAACCCGTTATTATAATACGGATTTGCATAAAGGCTGTTTTTATCTGCCAACTTACGTAAAAGAACTGCTTGGTACAGAGTAGAAAGAAAACTAGGAGGATGAATGAAAATGGGAAGAGCTCTAATTATTGGTGCAGGCGGCGTAGCAGGCGTTGTCGTGCATAAATGCTGCCAGAATTCGGAAGTATTTAAGGAAATCTGCATTGCCAGCAGGACAAAGTCAAAATGTGATGCCTTAAAAGAAAAGTTAGACGGAGGTAATACAAAGATTACAACAGCACAGGTTGATGCAGATAATGTCGGCGAGTTAATTGCACTGATAGAAAATTATAAGCCAGATATCGTTATTAATGTAGCGCTTCCATATCAGGATTTAATAATCATGGATGCCTGTCTTGCAACGAAGACAAACTATATGGATACAGCAAACTATGAACCGGAGGATACGGCAAAGTTTGAGTACAGCTGGCAGTGGGCTTATCGGGAACGCTTTGAAAAAGCTGGTATTACCGCTCTTTTGGGCTGTGGCTTTGATCCCGGAGTAACAGGAGTGTTTTCTGCGTATGCAATGAAACACTATTTTGATGAAATACATTATATTGATATTTTAGACTGCAATGGCGGAGATCATGGTTACCCATTTGCAACTAATTTTAATCCCGAAATCAATATCCGGGAAGTATCTGCAAACGGCAGCTATTGGGAAAATGGCCAGTGGATTGAAACAAAACCAATGGAGATAAAAAGGGAATATGATTTTGATGAAGTTGGAAGGAAGGATATGTACCTTCTACATCATGAAGAATTAGAATCTCTCGGTCTAAATATTAAGGGTATTAAGAGAATCCGTTTCTTTATGACCTTTGGACAAAGCTATTTAACTCATTTAAAATGCTTAGAAAATGTCGGCATGACGTCGATTGAGCCGATTGAATATGAAGGCAGGAAAATTGTTCCGCTCCAATTTTTAAAGGCGGTATTGCCGGACCCGGCTTCTCTTGGTCCAAGAACAGTCGGAAAGACAAATATCGGCTGTATTTTCCAAGGCATTAAGGATGGAAAAGAAGTAAAATACTATGTTTATAATATATGTGATCATCAGGAGTGCTATAAAGAAGTAGGCTCTCAGGCGATTTCTTATACGACCGGAGTACCGGCAATGATTGGTGCGATGATGGTAATGACCGGAAAATGGAAAAAACCGGGTGTCTATAATGTAGAAGAATTTGATCCGGATCCATTTATGGAAGCACTTAATAAATGGGGTCTGCCATGGAAAGAAACTTTTGATCCAAAGCTTGTACCATAACAACAAAACAGATGGAGAAAAACAATGACAATAAATACACCGGCATATGTGGTGAGTGAAGCATTGCTTCGTAAAAATTTAGAAATATTAAGATATGTAAAAGAAAAGACCGGCTGTAAAATTTTATTGGCACAAAAAGCATTTTCCATGTATCATGTGTATCCGCTTATTAGTGAGTATCTTGACGGAACTACAGCAAGCTCACTGCATGAGGCAAGGCTTGGATATGAAGAGATGGGCAAACCTTACAAGAGAGAAACCCATATTTTTGCTCCGGCCTTTAAGGTAGAAGAGATGCCGGAAATCCTTGCGTACTGTGACCACATTGTCTTTAATACACCATCCCAGCTGTATCGTTTTCTGCCGTTAGTAAAAGAAAATGCAGAGTGCACTATAGAAATCGGACTGCGGATAAATCCTGAATATTCTGAAATAGAGACAGATATTTATAATCCATGCTGCATTGGTTCCAGAATGGGAACAATTGCTTCCTGCATTTTGGAGGAAGACTATAAGTTAATTGACGGGCTTCACTTTCATACGATGTGTGAGCAGGGGGCAGATACATTGGAGCGTACGCTAAAAGTAGTCGAAGAAAAGTTCGGCAAATACCTGCATGGGATGAAGTGGATTAATTTTGGCGGCGGTCATCACATTTCAAAGGAAGGCTATGATATAGAAAAGCTCATCCGCTGTATCCGCCATATCCAAGAAACATATGGAGTAATCGTTTATTTAGAGCCGGGGGAAGCGATCGCGCTAAATGCCGGATTTCTGGAAACAACCGTACTTGATACAATGCAAAATGGAATTGACATTGCGATAACGGATGCTTCTGCTGCATGCCATATGCCGGATGTGTTAGAGATGCCTTACCGTCCGTTTATTATCGGTTCGGGAATGCCGGATGAAAAGAAGTACACATACCGCCTTGCGGGAGCAACCTGTCTTGCGGGTGATGTGATTGGAGACTATTCGTTTGATCAGCCCTTGCAAGCAGGGGATACACTCGTTTTTACTGATATGGCAATTTATTCAATGGTTAAAAACAACACCTTTAATGGCGTTCGTCTGCCGAATATTGTATTCGAAAAAGCAGATGGTACGAGAGAACTGATTAAGACTTTTGATTACGGGGATTTTAAAAGGCGTATTTAATCGCAAATTAATATTATAACTATAGGTGAAACACACTTTTAACACATTTCACTCATAATTTAAACACACTCCTTTTTTACAATAATATCAAATTTTATGATTGTAAAGAAGGAGGTTTTTATTGTATGCCATGGAGAAAAGACAAAGCTTATGATGTGACAGAAGAGATAAAAGACAATAATTTATTACAGAGCATCAGGGGCTTTTGCAAAGCGCATAAAAAGTTGCTGTTTTTTTTATGTTTACTGATAGTTTTAGTAATAATTGTAATTATTATATTTCTGAAATTGGGAAATAAAAAGCAAGTAATTCCGGAGGCTGCTTTTACAACGGAGTCTTTAACGAAACGAACCGTGACGAATTCGCTTAGTGTAACCGGTACAATTGCAAGTGCTGATTCCAAAACGGTGACATCGGTGATGAAGGATATTGACGTTATTTCTGTCAATGCGGCGGTTGGTGATACGGTGAAAGCGGGAGATGTTATTTGTGTGCTCGATTCCGAAGAATTGCAGGAGCAGCTTGCAGATGCAAAGACGAATCTAAGTGTGTCAAAACAAAAAACGAGCAAGGAATTAGACAAGGCTGAAAAGGATTTAGAAAATACAAAAACTTCCGTTAATATTTCAAATTCACGTGCTGTCGATAGTGTATCAGAGGCAGCAGGTAAGTATAGTGAATCGGAAAGTACATATAACAGTGCCAAAACGGCTTATGATAATGCCAAAGAAAAGGTGAGCACTTTAAAGAATGAAATTGCAGATTTAAAGAGTCAGACAGCAGATAAAAAAGTTGAACTTTCAGATTTAAAAAAATCCTTAGAATCAGCCGACGAAGAAAATAAGGCGGGAATAGAAGCTAAAATCACAAAAAGAAACAACGAGATTACTTCTTTACAGTCACAATATGAGAAGAAGAAAAAAAGCTATGAGACAGCCAAGCAGACGGCGGAGGAAAAGAAAA
>CAYPIB010000067.1:0-5005 GCA_964410675.1 uncultured Roseburia sp. | reverse complement strand
TAACTGAACAAGTCGATAAGTGGATAGGTATCCAGAAAAAGGCCTTAGAGGAGGCAGATAATTCTTTAGACAATGCAAAGAGCTCCTACAAAAAAGCAACACAGGAGCAGGAGGATACAAATAGAAATGGGACCCAGAGTATTGTGGATAAAGAGGACAGCCTTGATAATACCAAATTAAATTCCATCACAAGCGGAAGCAGCGAAGAGGAGCAGGTGAAATCCCTACAGGAGCAGATTGACAGCTGCACAATTACGGCACCAATTGATGGCATCATTACAAGTATAAGTATAGAATCAGGTGAAACCTTTGCCGGTGGAGACGTTGCCATTGTGCAAAATGATAAGGAGTTTAATGTTGAAGCAAGCGTAGATGAGTACGACATTCCGGATATCAAGAACGGACAGCATGTAGTCGTTAAAACAGATGCAACAGGAGACGAGGAATTAGACGGAGAGGTTATTTTTGTTGCACCTACACCCGAAGCCACGGAAAGCAGTTCGGGAAGCACCTCCATGGGAGGCAGCTCAAGCAGTGATGCTTCCTACAAGGTGAAAATAAAGCTGAATGCAGAAAGTGACAGACTGCGGATTGGAATGACAGCCAAGACAAGTATTATATTAGAAGAAAGTACTGATGTTTTTGCGGTTGCATACGATGCAATCAGTAAAAATGAAAATGGTGATTCGGTCATATATATTATTGATAATAACTTAAGTGCTCAAGCTGTTTCCGATAACAGTCATGCTATGCCACAGCCCCCATCCGATGAAATGAAGAAAATGAGCATGAAGCAGTCGGGAAATTCACAGACGGATGTAAATAAAAAGGAAATAGTTGTAACAGTAGGGCTGGAAAGTGATTATTATACGGAAATTAGCAGCGATGAATTAACCGAAGGAATGCAGGTAATTACCGGCTTACAGACACAAAATACAGCATCAGACAGTGTAAGTGACAGTCAAAATGGTGCCTTTATGTTTGGCGGCGGAAATCCAAGTGGCGGCGGCCCGGGCGGCAGACGATAAGCAGTCTTATAAAATACTGATTAAGGAGAGAAGCATGTCTGAAATAATCATAGATTTACAGCAGATTATAAAAAGCTTTTATATCGGAACGTCCAATGAACTGGAAATACTTCATGGTGTAGATTTAACGGTAAAGGAGGGGGAATTTATTTCAATTGTCGGTGCCTCCGGTTCGGGAAAGACAACGCTGATGAATATTATCGGTATATTAGACCGGCCGACAATGGGACATTATTTTTTAGAAGGAATTGATATAAGTAAGGCAAAGGATAAGGAGCTTTCCCGCCTTAGAAATCATAAAATAGGTTTTGTTTTTCAAACATATAATTTGGTTGCCAGAACAAGCGCCTTAAAAAATATCGAGCTTCCGATGCTGTATAAAGGAATCGGAAGGAAGGAGCGGATAGCGAGGGCAAAGGAGCTGCTTAAGCTTGTGGAAATGGACGATCGGATGAGCCACAAGCCGGATGAACTTTCAGGCGGCCAAAAGCAGAGAGTTGCAATTGCAAGAGCTATGGCTAACAATCCTTCTATTATTTTGGCAGACGAGCCAACGGGAGCACTTGATTCTAAAACCGGGCGTAAGATAATGGATTTGTTCCATAAATTAAATAAAGAACAAGGCAAAACGATTGTACTGATTACACACTCACCGGAGCTGGCTTCTGAAACCGGCAGAATTATTACAATTAAAGACGGAAGCATTGTCGGAGAGGAAGTGAAGGAATGCTTATAGTTGAAAATATCTTACTGGCATTAACAAGCTTAATATCCAATAAAATGCGCGCATTACTGACAATGCTTGGTATTATTATCGGCATTGGCTCGGTCATTGCAATTATGACAGTAGGGGATTCTATTAGTAATTCTGTTACAAGTACAATGGAATCACTGGGAGCGAATAATATTACGGTTGGTTTGCAGCAAAAGTCTTCGGAAACAGAAGTGACTGACAGCGGTATGCGGTTTGAACAAGGACCAAGGGGCAGTGCCATTACCGATGAGGATTTAATTACCGATGAGATGCTGTCAGAATTAGAGGCGGCTTACCCAGATGAAATAGAGACAGTTTCATTAGAGAGTTCAATTGGAAGCGGTACGGCGGATAAAGGCAGCAGCTCGGCAAATGTTTCGGTCAGTGGTGTTAATAATGGATATTTACAAACAAATGAACTAACAATGAAAGCCGGACGGACCTTTCATGAGGCAGATCAAGAAAAGGGAAAAAAGGTCGCTGTTGTTTCTGATAAGCTTGTAGAAACTATTTTGCAAGGTAACAATCAAGATGTCATCGGGAAAACAATTGATGTTTCAATAAACAACAAATATTATACATATACTATAGTAGGAGTTTATGAATATAATCAGGATGCTGCATCTTTTTCTGCGACCTCGGATGAGGATATTACGACAAATCTTTATATTCCATTAAAGTCAGCACAAAACCAAAACCACTCACAGGCAGGTTATGAGCAGTTTACAATAGTAACAGCTTCCGGTGTCGACTCAGATTTATTTATGGAAAAAATAGCAACATTTTTTGACCGGTATTATCGTAAAAATGAGAGCTATCAGATTAATACCTACAGTATGGAATCAATGATATCATCGATGACGGATATGCTGTCAACAATTTCAACAGCAATTGCTATTATAGCAGGTATTTCTCTTTTGGTAGGTGGAATTGGAGTTATGAATATTATGCTTGTTTCGATAACGGAGCGCACAAGAGAAATCGGAACAAGAAAGGCACTGGGGGCAACCAATGGCTCTATTCGACTTCAGTTTATTATGGAGTCAATTGTAATCTGTCTTTTAGGTGGATTTATTGGAATAATACTCGGCATTATTTTGGGATCGGCTGCCGTACAGATTATGGGGTATGATGCCAGTCCAAGTGTCGGCGGAATTATCTTTTCGGTAACATTTTCTATTTTAATTGGAGTATTTTTTGGCTATTATCCTGCCAATAAGGCTGCTAAAATGAATCCAATAGAGGCGCTTCGTTATGAATAAATTTAGTTTTAAAGTTGCCAAATTGAAACAATTTAGATACAATAGGAAAGATACTATAAATACAAAAGGAAAAGGAATAATGTATATGAGGAAAAAAATTACAATATCTTTACTCTGTCTTTTCATGCTGTTGTTTAGTGCCGGCTGTGGAAGCAGTAATGGGACGACAACGATTGATTCCGGCTTGAAAAGCAAAATCACGTCACTTGGTGACTATAAAGGAATTCCCTATGAGCAATTAGAAACTGAAGTAAGCGAAGAAGAAATTGAAGAAGAAATGAGCAATGAGCTTTATGACTATGGTGAGTATAAAGCGCTTGACAAAACCAAGGTCGAAGATGGCGATATCGTCAATATCGCATTTGTAGGAACAATAGATGGGGAAGAGTTCGAGGGCGGAACCGAGGAAAGCTATGACTTAGAAATCGGCAGCGGCGAAATGGTAGAAGGCTTTGAAGAAGGAATTATAGGTGCTGATGTAGGTAATACGGTGGAAGTGGATGTAACCTTTCCGGAAGACTATTATGAGGCAGATATGGCTGGCATAACAGCACATTTTAAGATTACGATAAATCAAATTGAAGAGTATGTAGAGCCTGAACTTACCGATACTTTTGTTAAAGAAAATATGGAATATGAAAGCGTTGATGATTTCAGAAATCAAATTAGGACAATGCTTGAAGAGAACAAGCAGCTGGATGCGAGAGAAGAGATTCAGTATGAAATCCTAGAAAAAATTGTACAAAATAGTAAGTTTAAAATGAATCAGAAAGAAGTTGCTGAAACAGCAGATAGAATTGAACAGGACTACAAAGGGCAAGCAGAAATGTATGGCTTTGAATTCGCAGATTTTATTGCTGTCTTCTTTGAACAGACAGAAGAGGAATTTGAAAAAAGTAAAGTTAAATATGCCGAAGAAGAGATTCAGTTTAAATTAGTGCTGCAGGAAATTGCCAAAAAGGAAAAGCTTGGTGTTACGGATGCTGAATATGACAAGCAGATTGTAAGTCTGGCAGAAGAATACGGATATGAATCGAGAGAGGATCTTGAGGCAGATTATGATAAACAATCAAACATGGGAGATATGATTACTGAAAAAGTATATGAATTCCTAGTTGAGAACGGCAAAGCAGAAACGCCGTCAAAAGAGAGCTCAGATGAAGCATTAATAGAAGATACAGAAGAAATTGAGATAGAAGAGAAGTAAATTAAAACCGGCATGGCGGTATGTCATGCCGGTTTTAAATAAGTTGGTAATTTTTTCAATAGAGATACTATATGTATGTTTTTATAGAACTTTTATCATATATTTAGTACTAAAGAACGTAAAAAGAGTAAATATTAAGAAAATATTCATGAAAAAGATTGATAGAAATACTGACATCAATAGTGGATTGTGATATGATGAAAAAGAAAATAAAAAGCAGTAGGGGTGAAAATGAGAAAGTGACTGAGAAAAAACAAAAAGAAGTAATCCGGGTAAAGGATTTATATAAAATTTACCGGGTGGGCGACAGTAAAGTACGGGCTTTAAACGGTGTTGATTTTTCTATTTATAAGGGAGAGTTTTGTGCCATCGTTGGTACTTCCGGTTCTGGCAAATCCACATTACTTAATATGCTTGCAGGTCTTGAAAAACCGACAAAGGGCGAAATCATTATTACAGGTGAGCATATGGAAACCAAAAATGAAAATCAGCTTGTTAAATTTCGAAGAGAGCATATCGGATTTATTTTTCAGTCCTTTAATCTTCTGTCGACGATGAATGCACTGGAAAATGTTGCGATGCCTTTAACCTTTCAGGGAATGGATAAAGTCAAGCGAACGAAGCTGGCAAATCGAGTGCTTGATCTCGTAAATTTAAAGGAACATAAAAAACATAAGCCGACTCAAATGTCCGGCGGGCAGCAGCAGAGAGTTGCCATTGCAAGAGCTCTGGTAGTGAGTCCAGAGATTATTTT
>CAYPIB010000066.1:9638-15888 GCA_964410675.1 uncultured Roseburia sp. | reverse complement strand
GTTGCTCATCCGTTTCGAGAGGGCAACGGAAGAAGTACAAGAATATGGCTTGATGCAATATTTAAAAAAGAATTAAAATTGGTGGTTGAGTGGAGCAAAGTTGATAAAGAGGATTATCTTCTTGCAATGGAAAGAAGTCCGGTCAAGGATATAGAAATTAAAGTTTTACTAAAAAATGCTCTTACAGATAAGATTAATGACCGAAATGTGTATATGAAGGGGATTGATGCAAGTTACCACTATGAGGGTTATAATGTTTTCAAGACTGAAAATCTTAAAGACGAGGTTTAAACGTTATTAAAATTTACTAATTGGGGGTTAAAGGATTGTTATGATATTTTATTTTTCGGCAACAGGTAATAGTAAATATGTAGCAGCTAAAATTGCAGAAGATTGTAATGATGAAATAATATCAATTACAGATTGCATGAAATCTCATACTTATACTTTTGATATAAAAGAGAATGACAGAATTGGAATTATTGCGCCTACATACCATTGGGGGCTGCCTTCCATCGTAAGTGATTTTCTAAGCCGTCTTTTTCTAAATTTGCATGGAGAACATTATTTTTATTATGTTTCAACATATGGAACGACAACGGGGCAATCAGGATTAATGGCAAATAAAATTTTAGCGGAAAAGGGATATTTTATTGATGCTTTTTTCAGTGTAAAAATGCCGGATACATGGACTCCGGTCTTTGACTTGTCTGATAAAGATAAGGTAGCAAAAATTAACCAGTTAGCTGAAGTTGAAATTGATGGAATTATTCCTAAAATAAAAACGTATGCAAAGGGTAATTATATGAGGAACAAAGTTCCTGCATTTGCTGTAAAAATATATTATAAAACATATGATTCACAGAGAAAGACCAATCATTTTACCCTTGAAAGCAATTGCATAGGTTGTGGATTATGCGCTGGACAATGTCCTGTTAATGCCATTGAGATGCAGGGTAAACGGCCAGTATGGGTAAAAGAACAATGTGTAATGTGCTTAGGGTGTTTACACAAATGCCCTAAATTTGCAATTCAGTATGGCAACGGCACAAAAAAGCATGGACAATATGTACATCCTAAAAATAAAGTGTAAAATTTATTTCAATTTCAAGTAAAAGTTCGGACTGCATATTATATCAAAAAAGTAAAAATCGGCAAACGATTCCAATCGTTCCCATTTTACCTTAACATATAAAGTATTATAGTAATAAGGCAAACAAGTATGGTTACTATAGACAGCATGGCGTGAAAATTGGCATCTTTTTCACCAGATGCAAACTTCATCCAAAGTCCACAAAGTAATGTACAAGCAATTAATATAATAGAAATCCAACCTAGTATTTTCATTTTAGTACCTCCAATCCATTTAGTTTTTAATGAGCATATCAACGATTGTATGAAACAAAGTTTTTCGATCTGCTGCTTTCATGGGGTCAATTCCTGAATATTTCTTAAAATTATCGGAGCGATAAAAAGCAATTTGTGAAAAAGTAATAAGCTGATAGGCAATGATTCGACACTCTAATTCTGTAAGGTTATTTTCATAACACTCTTTTATGATTGGTAAAATATGATAGGGTTCTTCAATCTCCTTTTCTAATAGAACATAAGGCACCGTAGTCTTCGTATATTGAGAATATTCTACAGTAATATCAGACATTTTCGTCAAAAACTCGATTAGTTTTTGTTTAGCAGGAATGTCCTTTTCTTTAATTTCTTCTAACAAAACAGCACGATTAGCAATGATTTTATCTACAGCGGCACTGATAAGAGCATCCTTTGAAGTAAAATAATAGTTAATCATAGCCAGATTTGCGCCGGATTCGGCAGCTATTTGGCGGGCTGTGATTTTGCCTGCATCACTACTTTCATTTAATAGCTTTATTGTTGCATTTAGAAGTTGTTCTTTAACATTATCAGTCTGCATATTATTCTCCTTTTTTAAACGCGTTTAATACATGTTTAGGGTATCATTTAAAAATAAATATGTCAAGCAGGTAAAAAGAACATTTATATTTAGATTGACAATACGCAACCTATTGCATATAATATTAAGCAACAGGTTGCTTATTTATTATGAAAGGAGATTTTACATGGAACCATCAAAAAATTCTAAATATTTGCTATTTGGCGGTACTTTTGTATTGGCTAATAAACTGCAATTTGTTGGTGATAAGATAGTGGATGGTTTATCAACAAAGCAATGGTTTTTGCTGCGTAATATGTTGGAAATGCCAAGTGAGCCAGTACCCACAATTACTCAAATTGCTAACGCTATGGATTCTACCCGCCAGAATATCACCAAAATGTTAGAAGTAATGGAACGTGAAGGATTGGTTACTCTTGAAAAAAGTAAAACTGATCAACGCAGCCGCAGTGTGCGCATTACAGAGAAAGGCTTAACTTATGCAAATCAAATGAGACAAAATGCACAAGACTTCTTGGACCGTTTATACGAAGGTATCAGTTCAGAAGAGCCTGATATCGCAGGAAGTGTGTTAGTAAAAATGGTTCAAAATCTTCAAATGATGGAGGAGGAGTTAACGTAATGAAACAAAAGGTGAAACGCCGTCCTATATTAATAGTAATAACGGGTGTATTAATAATTCCAATTTTACTGGTTGTGATGGTCATTATAAATCTTCCAAAGCCACAACAAGTAAGTGATTCAAGTTTTAATTTGACTATGCTTGCAGACGGGACGTATCAGGGAGAGTGCGACAATGGTCTAGTATTTGTTAAGGTTGAGGTAGATGTGCAAAACCAGATTATTTCCAATATCCGCATTCTGGAGCATCGTAATGGCATGGGTCAAGCTGCCGAGACTATTGTGGACAGTGTAAAAAGTGAACAAAGAATTGAAGTAGATGCAGTATCCGGTGCTACTTTAAGTTCACAGACAATTTTAAAGGCTATCGAGAATGCCTTATCAAAATAATGAAAAGAGGGAAACCAGAATGAAAACTATTATAGTTTATAAATCAAAATATGGCAGCAGCATGCAATACGCATCATGGCTTGCCGATGCTTTGCATTGCGAAGCAGTAAGTGTAGAAAAGATTAACTTAAAAGGGCTTTTGGCTCACGATGTGATAATTTATGTTGGCGGGCTTTATGCAGGCAGTGTGAGTGGCTTTAAGCAGGTTGGTAAACATTTAGATGCTTTGCAAAATAAAAAGCTATTGCTGTGCATGGTAGGGATGACTAACCCAGCCGACGTGGAAAAGTATCAACAAACATTTATACATAATGTGCCCGAACAGTACAGAGATATCGTCAAACCTTTTGCTCTACATGGCAATCAGCTTTTTAGCAAAATGAACGTTATTCACCGATTTATGATGAAAATGCCGAAGGCTATGACTGAGAAGATTCCGCTAGAACAGCGCACGGAGGATGATATACACTTTCTTGAACATTTTGGTGAGGATGTATACTTTGCTAATCGGGAAAACATTCATGATATTGTAGAATATATTAATAGATTAGCAATTTAAGAAGGATAAAGAGAAGAGTCAATGAAAATTGAGGTGAGTATTCACAAATCGTTGGCTCTTTCCTATAATAACCATTTAGCAGGCTGTTTTAGCTGCATTTTTAATTTTATTTTACTATTACGATTGGCAGTGTATTATCTTATCAAATTATTTAGCAATATATTGATAAATTCTCAATTAAGATTGATTTATCGGTATTCAAGTTTGTAAATAATTCTACATGATAATCTGCATCTTTCAAAAACTCTAATGATTGATTTTCATTAAGTTTCACCCTAACAAGATTTTTTTCTCTGTGTGCCTTATTGATTCATGAATTCGCGTGCTTTATCGTCCTTCATTTCTTGGAAACCAATTTGAAATGGAACATTTGCCAAAAACGGCATATAACAATTTCTCCAAGGCATTCTTCAAGTTAATAAATTAAAAAACCATTTGAAATCAAGCCATTTTGGTTCTGTTACCGGTAATCCTTTAGATTTTAAATTCTGATAGACAAAATCTATATTTGGCACATCCAGTATGAGGCAAATCATCCCTCTATGTCCCTGATTGTACTTTACCGTCCATTCCGGAACCCAACCGCCACCATTTTTTTAATATGTGAACCATTTCAAGATATTCATTTCCTATCCACAAATTTGAAACTTTAAATCCTTTTGTCCCTTTTCCCCACTTTGGTTCATAGGGAATACTGTCTTTAATATTCTTGATAATGTTTTTATCTACTTGAAATTTTCTGTCTACATTTATTACAAAATGGTCTAATTTCATTCCATTTCCTCCCCTGTAAATCCAATTAATGATAACAATTCTTCGACATATCCAATCTGTAATCGAATGATTTCATACATATTTTTAAAAGTACATGTCGTAATTAAAGGTAAGTTATTATCAAATGCCTTGTTTTTTTCATCTAGTCCTTTATCAAGTTCTTTAAGTTTATTCTCTAATTTTTCCAGTTGCTTTTTTAAGGCAATTTGAGTATCTTCTTTTGAGATGTTATTTATAAATGATACAGCGGAATAGAAGTCGGTTGGGAAATTAGCGGAGAATTTAGTTAAAGATTCAACAATCAATTCTTTGAGATAAATGCTGCCTTTTTCTGTAATTCGATATGTTGCTTTTTGTCTTAAACCTGTTTTACTAATGCTGTCAATTTCAATATATCCATCTCTTTCTAATTTTTTAAGAGCATGGTATATAGAACCAACAAGTACACCGCTCCACATTTCAGCATTTAGTTCTTGTAGTGATACTTGAATATCATATCCAGACTTAAGTCCAGAAAATAGGCTGTTTCTTTTTAAATTTGAGTTTGCCTTTCTTGATCATGGAAAGACAATATGGGTTACTCCCGGCGGTGGGGTTGAAGAAGGAGAAACCTTTGAGACAGGGTTGCAGCGTGAGCTGTTTGAAGAATTGGGACTTGATGTTACAATTTCAAAGCCTCATGTGTTTTTTCGGAAAATGCCTTTTACAAGCAAATCCGGAGAAGAATTTATATCGGATGAAAGATACTATGTTGTTAAAGTCCCTGACGAAAAGGTACTGTTTAAAAATATGTCTGCCGGTGAAAGACGGTTAACCAAAGACAGCAAATGGTGGTCGATCGATGATATCCGTTCGTCATGCGACAAGTTTTTTACTGATGCTTTGGATGTGATTTTAGAGAATATTATTAGTGATAATTTACCTGTAGTTCCACAAGAAATTTGATTTATGATGCCGATTGCTGAAGAAGCTCTTATTCCGAAATGCATAAATTATGAATTTACAGATGATGATGAAATTTCGGTACTATCCAATTCACAAGGTGCCCATACACACTATCAAACCGTGGCGCATTCAACAGGCGGCACAGGATCTGGTATTGCAGTTAACGCAGCCCATAATAACATGCCTCCATATTTTGCAGTTTATATGTGGAAAAGAACAAAATAAAATGTAGATTAGAAAGCTGGATATGCTACTATTAAATAGCATATCCAGTTTTATTAAGACTGATAATAAAATTTTTATTTAAAACATGACTTAGTATGTCATGTTTATGCATTATAATGAATATGAGAGGTGATATTTATATGAAAGAGAATAGATATTTTCAAATGGTTTATCTGTTACTGGAAAAAGGCAGTATGACTGCTCCAGAATTAGCGAAATATTTTGAAGTTTCAGTAAGAACAATATACAGAGATATTGATATATTAAGTTCTGCCGGCATACCTGTATATACCACACAGGGTAAAGGCGGCGGTATTTCTATTCAAGAAAATTTCGTGCTTAAAAAGTCTGTTCTCAGTGAACATGAGCAGAAGCAAATCCTTATGGCTTTGCAGGGAATTAGAATAGTTGAAGATGAGTATACAAAAACTCTTTTATCAAAATTAAGTGGTGTATTTCAAAAACAAAATGTAAATTGGCTGGAAATTGATTTTTCAAGCTGGACAAAAAGCGGTGCAGGAAAAAATAATTTTCAGAAACTGAAAAGTGCTATATTTGAGAGTAAAATAGTTTCATTCGATTATTACAGTGGCAAAGGCGAAGTAATCAAACGAATTGTAGAACCACTGAAACTTGTTTTCAAAAGTGCTGACTGGTATTTATATGGATATTGCTCTACACGCAACGATTTCCGATTTTTTAAATTAACTCGGATAAGAAATCTTAAAATTACCGATGATGAATATAACCGTTCTATACCAAATCAAATATTTGTGGAAGAAGAAAAATTTGAAATGCAAACAGTAAAT
>CAYPIB010000066.1:0-9628 GCA_964410675.1 uncultured Roseburia sp. | reverse complement strand
TAAAGGATGGAGAATCCAAAAGTCTTTCAAAACATGTAATGCTTTTATTTGATAAAAGTATGTCTTTTAGGGTATATGATAAGTTTGACGACGAAGTAACTGAAAATCAGGACGGTAGTTTATTAGTGGAAACAGTTATGCCAAATAATGAGTTATTATTTAGTTATATTCTCTCCTGCGGTGATAAGGTGGAAGTAATTTCACCTCAAAGCATACGGAATATAATATCTGAAAGAGCAAAAAAGATTCAAGAAAAATATATAACATGACACGGTATTGCAAGTTATGTGTGATAGAATTAATTTAATCAGTAATCTTTTCTGTCTACAAGAACAAAATGAAGATAAGAAAAAGCCAAACATAGAGAAGGAGTCAGTATAATGGAAAAAGCTTTAGTGGTAATGGATATTCAAAATGATATAACAAAAAATTACAAGGAAATAATTGATAACATAAACACGTCAATAGATTGGGCAGTTAGAAATGATATTCATGTTGTTTACATTAGACATGAAAATTTATCGGCAGGTACTAGGACCTTCAAACCCAATACACGTGGGGCTGAATTAGCATCAGATTTAAAAATAGCTTCAAATAATGTTTTCACCAAATTTAAAGGGAATGCATTAACCAGCGAGGAATTTTTAAACTTCATAAATAAAAATGAAATATCTGATTTCTATATTACTGGAGCAGATGCTGTTGCTTGTGTTAAATCAACTTGTTACAACTTATGCAAAGCAAATTACGGTGTAAGCGTACTGTCAGATTGCATTACAAGTTATGACAAAAGAAAGATTGAAGAAATGTTGCTTTATTATGAAAGTAAAGGCTGTAAAATAATTAGTTTACGTGATTTATTAAATTCATGAGCTGGAAAAGCATGAATTACAAAAACTCTAGACAGCCAAATGCAATTTATTAAAGATTTCTAATTCCTTGTTATATAAAATCATAATATCTTCTGATATGCTTGGCAGCGCTGTTATATTTCCGTGAGTGTTTAATTCCCACAAACTACTTGCAATATTATCCCATTGCTGAGCTATCAGAATTAACTCTTTTCCTAATTTTTTAATGGCATTATTTTCGAGTATGGAAGCCGATTCAATTAAGAAATTTCCATACATTTTCCTGAAAATACCGCCGCCGGTTCCCCCATCATGACTAATTTGAAAATAGTTTGTAATTCCGGCAACTTTAATTTTTTCTATATCATATTTACGCCACTTTTTAATCTCATTTGAGAATTTTTTAATGCCATTTAGTCCTTTTAAATTTGCATGAGGATTTAACATTTTATCACAAACATTTTGGATGGAAACAGTAATCATATTTTTATTAATTGCAGAATAATTGGTAAAATCAAACTTTACACTTTTGTTATTAGCAGGAAAAGGTCTATGATTACTGTTTCGTGCTTTTTCAATATCTTTATAAGAAACAAAATGAAAATTCTTTTGAATTGAACCAGAAGGTGTCCTGATGGGAAAATCTGAATTATCACGGTCACTCACATAAAAAACTTCTTTCTTATCATCGTAGCCAAACAGTATAATTGCATGTCCACCAAAATGATTATTTGCATCCATTTCCAAATAAGGCAGATATGCCATGTCAGCATAAACTAAGACAGGGTGATTTTCACGTATTGAACTTTTAGAAGCTTCAAAGACTTTACTATAATTTTTATTTTGTGTGATACTAATTTTTATTCCTAAATTATGTTCTAGTGTCTTCTCAAATTCTATTATTTTAGAACGTCCGGATACCATAGGTGAATGGCTCAAATTAATATATGTAAAATCTAATCCCTCACCGATACCAAAAATCATTTCTTCTGACAATTCCTTGTTGTAAAAAGCAAAAATTTGTTTTAGTGCATTAGTAATACAGTGCTGACCGCCTGTTGGGTAAAAATTACTTATTATTTTTTCCATAATTCTATCTCCTTTTTTATCATTCTGCTATAATTGTAATGTATCTCGTAGCGAGAGAGTCAAGAAAATTACTAGGGGGGCAAGTAAAATGTTAAGAATTGGAGAATTCTCAGTTTTGTCTGATGTAAATATTAGAACACTTCGATTTTATGATGAACAAGGGATATTTTCGCCTGTCTATGTCAATCCAGAAAATGGTTACCGCTTTTACGACGAAAAACAATTGCCTGTCATAGCAAGGATACAGGCTTTAAAAAATATGGGAGTCAGTTTAAATGATATCAAGTTAATTTTGACTAATTGTCAAAATAACGTTGATTATCAGCAGCTCTTATTTTCTTTATACAAAGAAAAAGAATTAGAAATCAATAAATTACAGAATCAATTAACGTTAATTGATAGAAGTATAAAAGAATCAAATATGAATTGTGATTATAATTATGGTATTGTACTAAAGAAGCTTCCAGAGCGAACAGTCGCTTTTGTCAGAGCACAAATAAAGGATTATTCAGAGCAAGGAAAATTATGGGCTCAAATTGACAATGAAATAAAAAATCAAAAAATAGAGTTAGCTAAGCCTAATTATAATATTGCATATTACTATAATATAGATAAAATGATTGATATTGAAGTACAACGAACCGTAATAAAGAGTGGTTCAAAAAATCAAAAAATAGATTTTAAAAAAGTAGATGAAACTTTGTGCGCTACCATTACATTTAAGGGTGAGTATGAAAAGGTTCCCGAGGTTGGGATAGCAATAGCTAATTGGTTAACAGTGAGCAACTATGAATTAGATGGAACGATATTCCATATTTATCATAATTCGCCTAATAATGAAGATGCGCTAGATGAAAGAGTAACAGAAATATGTTATCCATTAATGGAATGGTGAATGCTCTTCTGCCAGAAGATTCCTTTCTTGCATTACATACGGTGTAATAGATTTTAAAAGTGAAGATATTGTACAAGAAATTTATAAATAATTGCTGTAATATATAAAGTTGTTAGGAGGTGTTCGTTTGAAAAAAGAAGTACGAACAGTCTGTTATGATGATGAACTGCATCTGGAGGCGTATTATTTTGAAGGTATCGTTCAGCCTTTTCCCAATCATTTTCACGATTATTATGTGATTGGTTTTATAGAAAATGGAACTCGTTGTTTGTCTTGCAAAAATCAAGAATATACAATAAGACGGGGAAATATTCTGCTGTTTAATCCAAATGATAATCATGGATGTTCTCAGAGCGATGAGGGTACTTTTGATTATAGAGGCATAAACATTACAAAGGAAACAATGCTAAGTATTGCTGAAGAAGTGACAGGAAAAAAATATTTACCGATATTTACTGAAAATGTAGTGTTTGACAATGAATTGAATGAATATTTGCATTTACTGCACCGGATGATTATGGATGGCTCTAAGGAGTTTGAAAAGGAAGAGTTATTGTTATTTTTGATTTCAACTCTGATTGGGCAGTATGGACAGCCCTTTGAAAAAAATATTCCCGAATGCAGGGAAGAAATTGAAAAGGTGTGTGTATTTATCGAGCAACATTTTACAGAACATATTTCATTGGAGGATCTTGTTACATACAGCGGCTTAAGTAAATCCACATTGCTTCGGGCATTTATAAAATCTAAGGGCGTTACTCCCTATCGATATTTGCAGGCCATTCGGATTAATAAGGCAAAGGAGCTTTTGGAGCAAGATATTTCTCCGATTGAAGCGGCAATGCAGACAGGCTTTTCAGATCAGAGCCATTTTACAAATTTTTTTAATATGTTTATTGGATTATCGCCTGCCGTATACAGGCATATATTTAGAGGAAATGGCGGGAATACATTAGATGAAAAGTAAACATACATTAGGACATTTATCTGCACTTATTACGATTGTCATCTGGGGAACAACATTTATTTCTACCAAAATATTACTTGTTGATTTTCAACCGGTTGAGATATTATTTTTTAGATTTGTACTTGGTTTCCTTGCTTTATTACTTGTATATCCGAAACGGTTAAAGGGAACGACTCTCAAACAGGAGCTAACCTTCGCGGCGGCAGGCCTGAGCGGAATCTGCTTGTATTATCTGCTTGAGAATATTGCTTTGACCTATACGATGGCTTCCAATGTTGGTGTCATCATATCTATTGCACCGTTTTTTACAGCAATACTGTCACAATTTTTTATGAAAACCGAGGAAAAATTAAAGAATAATTTCTTTGTTGGATTTGCAGTGGCCATGGCAGGAATTTGCTTCATCAGCTTTAACGGCTCGGAGCTAAAGCTGAATCCCACCGGAGATATATTGTCGGTTATTGCCGCGCTCACATGGGCAATTTACTCTCTGCTAACCAAAAAAATCAGCGGGTTTGGATACCATACCGTACAGGCGACAAGGCGGACATTTACATATGGAATTATTTTTATGATACCGGCTCTGTTTCTCTTTGACTTTAGATGGGATTTTTCAAGATTAGCAAATAAAGAATATCTTTTTAATCTTATATTTTTAGGCTTGGGGGCATCGGCATTTTGTTTTGTAACTTGGAACTATGCGGTTAAGATTCTTGGAGCAATTAAAACGAGTGTATATATTTATATTGTACCTGTAATTACAGTGTTAGCATCTGCTATTATTTTGCACGAAAACATAACGCCGATGGCAGCAGGAGGTACAGCTCTCACTTTGGCAGGATTGTTTCTGTCGAAAAGTAAGTGAAATTTTAGGTAAAGATGAAAGCTTCATTATTAAGATAAAATGTTGCTTTCTTCCTTTGTGAAAAGTACTTTTAATAAAATCGGTGTGATAATAGAGGATACAATAATAAGTATGATAACAGAAGTAAAATAAACCGGTTTTAACAATCCGACTGAAAGCCCCTTTTGCGCTACAATCAGTGCAACTTCTCCTCTAGTCATCATTCCCACTCCAATTTTTAAAGCATCGAAACTCTTAAACCGGCAGAGCTTTGCCATGAGTCCACAGCCGATTATTTTCGTAATCAAACCAACAATAACAAACGCAAGCGAAAACAATAGTACAGCCGCATTTAAGTTATCAATATTGGTTTTTAGACCAATACTGGCAAAGAAAATCGGCCCAAATATCATATATGAATTTACATCCATTTTTTCTGCGATATATTTCGAATCACGAATGGAGCAAAGAATAATACCTGCGACATAGGCTCCGGTAATATCTGCAATACCAAAATACTTCTCCGCAATATAAGACATCGCAAGACAAAGGGCTAGACCTGCTATCGGGATACGTCTTGTATGGGGGTATTTATTGTCAACCCATTTAAATATTTTATAAAAAACGTATCCGACAATGAGAGCAAAAACAAAAAATAAAATAGTATTTATAATAACAGATACCGGCTTCATAGCCGGATTTTTAAAACCAATTACAAAGGTTAAAACAATAATACCGATTACATCATCAATAATAGCGGCACTAAGAATGGTTGTTCCGACCTTGCCTTTCAGCTTCCCCAATTCTCTAAGTACCTGAACCGTTATGCTGACTGACGTAGCTGTTAATATAACACCAATAAAGACGGCTTTAAAAAATCCCTCAGAACCCCATGGCGCGAATCCATAAAAAGCCATATACACTAGCGTTCCGCCTGCTAAAGGTACGAATACTCCGGCACAGGCTATCAATGCTGCAATAGGGCCTGTTCTTAAAAGCTCTTTTAAATCTGTTTCCAGACCGGCCGAAAACATAAGAAGGATAACGCCTATTTCAGCCATTTGGACAATAAAATCGGTTTGGTTCACTAAACCAAGTACACTTGGCCCAATAATTAAACCTGCCACTATTTCACCGACTACCTGTGGAGCCTTGCATTTTCTGGCAACAATACCAAAAAATTTGGCAGATATAATAATAATAGCTAAGTCTTTTAAAATTGCATATGATTCCATTTCCTCTAACCTCTTTCTTGTACTTTCCTTTTACAATATTACATTTTATCACAATAAGTGTTGCCACATCAACTTTTTTTGCCATACATGAATTTATTTATGTCATGAATCTGATATTTTTGCAGACGATTTTATATAAAAAAATCATCTTGGGACTTATAGTGGAGTGTAAGTATATATGAAAGGGGAAAAATATTCAAAAAAGGAGGTATATGACAGGCAACATGATGGAAGAAACAACAGATTTACACAAAAGGAAAAGTAATTTACTGTAAGCATTTGGCTGTTCTAAAAATAGGAGGTAAAAAGTAATGAAGAGAAAAGCAATTACTAAAATAATGGTTACCCTAATGGCATTAGTATTTGCCGGCATCGTTTTAGTACCAACATATGTACAAGCGGCATCAGTTAAGCCGACACAAATCAAACTAAAAAATACAAAGAAAACGATTTATGTAGGTGAAAAATACACAATTTCTTTGAAGAGTATAAAACCAAAGAATGCATCCAAAAAGCTGTCATACAAATCCAGCAACCCAAAGATTGCGGCCGTGAATGCAAAAGGAAGAGTTACTGGAAAAGCAAAAGGAACTGCAACCATTACGGTTAAATCAAAATTGAATTCGAAGGCAAAAGTAAAATGTAAGGTAACAGTAAAACAGCAGGTGAAAAAAATCACGGTAAAAAATGCTGTAAACAAAAATATTGCCGTACGCAAAGGAAAAACCTTGCAGCTGAGTACAAGTGTTTCGCCTAGCAAAGCAAATAATAAAAAGCTTACTTATACATCTAAAAACAAAAAGATAGCAACGGTAACTTCAAAAGGTAAGATTAAAGGTAAGAAAGCAGGAAGGACTTCAATCAAAATTAAGTCTAAGGATGGTAAAGCATCAACCCAAGTTACGGTAATTGTACCTAAGGTGGAAGTGACGAAGGTTGCTCTTAGTATCCCATCAAATATTAAGACTTTGGATATTGGACAGACAGTTAAATTAACTGCTGCTATTACTCCGGCAAATGCGACTGTAAAAACAGTTTCTTACAAATCAAACAATGAGAAAATTGCAACGGTTGATGCAAAAGGAAATGTAAAAGCAATCGCACCGGGAACGGCTGAAATTACGGCAACGACCTTGGACGGAAGCAAGAAAGCAAAATATAATATTACAGTAAATCCGATTAAGGCAGATCCGGTTAAGGTGACAAGTATTGCTTTATCGGCAGCAGGCAATAGCTTATCAGTAGGAGAAACCTTAAATGTAATAGCAACGGTTAAACCAGATAATGCAGCAAATAAAAAAGTAACATGGGATAGCTCAGATAAATCAGTAGCAACTGTAGATTCTAATGGCAAGGTTACTGCAATTAGTGCAGGTATTACAAAAATCACTGCAAAAGCAAATGATAATAGTGGTATTGTATCAAAAGCATATGATATTACAGTAAAAGCAAAAACGGTACCGATTGAGGATGATTTATCTTATAATGGTTATGAACTTAAGTGGGAGGATCAGTTTGATGGAGATTCTCTGAATAGATCAGACTGGAATGTCGAACTACATGACCCGGGATGGGTAAATAATGAGCTGCAGGCTTATGTGGATTCTTCTGACAATATTTACATTGAAGACGGGAAGCTCGTACTTAAGCCGGTTGAAACGAAGGATTCAAACGGTAATGTATCGTATACATCCGGCCGGGTAAATACACAGAATAAGCATGACTATAAATATGGATTGTTTGAGGCAAGAGTAAAGGTTCCAAAGGGACAGGGATTTCTGCCTGCATTCTGGATGATGCCGACCAATGAAAATTTGTATGGACAATGGCCAAGATGCGGTGAAATTGATATTATGGAGGTACTCGGTAATAAAGTAGATACTTCATATGGAACCATTCATTATGGAAATCCGCACAGTGAGAGTCAAGGAAATTATACACTAAAGACGGGCAGCTTTGCAGAGGAATACCATGTTTTCAATCTCGAATGGGAACCCGGAAAGATGAGCTGGTATGTAGATGGTAAACTTATCCACACGGAATCAGACTGGTATTCCGCAACAGAAGGGCAGGGAGAGATAACATATCCGGCACCTTTTGATCAGCCATTTTATTTAATTCTAAATCTGGCTGTAGGCGGTAACTGGCCCGGCAATCCGGATGAAACAACAGATATTGAAAATGCAGCTTTTTCCATCGACTATGTGAAAGTATACCAGAAGGACAGCTATGATGAGAATGTAACAAAGCCGGAGAAAGAGGTTATCTTAAGAGAGCCGGATGCGAATGGAAATTATATCATCAATGGTGATTTTGCAGTTGCCGAGGACCTTATGGATAATAAAGACTGGGGCTTCCTTACAGCACTTGGCGGAGAAGCAGAAGCATTAATTGCGGATAATGAGTTGTTTATTAATACAACGGAAGGTGGAACAGTCGATTACAGCGTGCAGCTGCTGCAGCCTAACCTGCCAATGAAGCAAGGAGCAACTTACAGAGTTAGCTTTGATGCATATGCAGACGAAGCAAGGAGCATGAAAGTAAATGTGTCTGCACCGGACCGGTCCTATCGACGTTATCTTGCGGATACAACAGTAGAACTTACGACGGAAAAACAGACCTATACTTATGAATTCACAATGAAAGACAAGGATGACGCAAATGGGCGTCTGGAATTCAACCTGGGTGCAGCCGGCAATACAGCGGGTGTTAAAATCAGTAATGTATCTCTGATAAAGACCAGTGAAACTGAGATAAAAGAAGAGGAGAAGGGTATCCTTTCGGATGGTAATTATGTTTATAACGGCGGCTTCCAAGAGGGACCGGATCGTATGAAATACTGGGAAGTAACAAATAATGCCGGTGCAGAAGTAGGTGTGACTAATATAGACAATATCAGAAGATTAAAAATCGCAGCAGCAGATGAAATTGTTAACAATCCAGTTATTATCTCGCAGAAATCTCTGGCACTGTCTGTTGGTAATAAGTATGAGTTGAGTTTTACTGCAGAAGGAGAAGCTGGCAAAGAAATTAAAGTAAATGCTGCAGGACAGTCCTTTAGCACACAGCTTACCGGTGTTGCACAGACATTTAGTTATAAGTTTGAGATACCGGACGGAGAAGAAAACAGAGATATTGAATTTGTGATTGAGAACCCGGGGATGTACTTTCTTGATGATATCCGTATTGTGGAAGACAGTCTAATCAAGAATGGAAGCTTTAATGCTGGGTTTGCCGGCTTCGAGACTTTTGTAGACGGCAGTATCGCATCCGATGTCACCTACGTTGTAGATAGCCTGACGGAAGATAACGCAGCGGACTTCTCAATTAGTAATACTGGGGATGCGGCATGGAAGATTCAGCTGAAGCAGAATAATATAGAATTAGAAGAAGGTCAGTGGTATAAATTTAGCCTGGATGCAAAATCAAGCACTGATAGAAAACTGATGTTTGCGATTCAAAGAGATGGAAGTAATGATGATGACTGGACACCGTATTCCGGCGAGAAGATTGTACAGCTCAATAATGAATATCAGACGTATAATATTCTATTCCAGATGAAGAATGAAACGGATCTGAAAGCTGTCTTAAGTATTTCGATGGGAGCAATTGAGGGTAACCAAATTGCAGAGAAGCACCGGATCTGTATTGATAATATTAATCTGGAAAAAACAGAGGCACCTGCAATTGAACAGCCGACAGGTGAAAATATTCTGAAAAACAGCGATTTTACTGCAGGAGCAGAAG
>CAYPIB010000065.1:0-15930 GCA_964410675.1 uncultured Roseburia sp. | reverse complement strand
GGACCACATCGCATTCATTCCCTTTACATCCTCTTCCATCTTTACTATTTTTTTATTCACCTGCTTAAGATGTGTTTGAATGGATGTTGTGTCCTTTTCAAGACTTATTGTATTTACTCTGATTTTGTCTGCCATGTTTCCCTCCAATTTATCATTATTTTTTATTCCTTTATTTGTCGTTTACAATATAACATAATTAGCAATACATAGGGAGATTTTACGACGAATGACACGCGAAATAGGATGAACGACCAGTTTTGGCACTTTTCTTATAAGTTTTAGATGACTAAACCATCATTAAGCAGTCACCATTTATTACCCCGCCTGCTGCGAGCGTCATATCATTTCCTAAAATTCTTTTACCCTCCAAGGTACACAAAAGAAAGTCCGCAGCGGCCTTTCCCAATGTACTTCGATATTTTTTACACATCATTTCACTTATTTCTTGTATTAGGTAAATGACCTTAACATTTTCATCCAGCTTAAAGCTATATGTACAATCCACTACCGGAAAATAAATATCTACCATTATCATTTTTGTAAGCCCTCCAAAATTTCTTTTATTTGCTCGATTACAATTTCCTTGGCATATAGAACCGTTTCAATATTACCCTTTTTATATGTTTCAATCACTAGTTGCTGAGGTAATTGGCGTTTTACCGTTCTGCTGCTTACATAACCGGTTTCATAGTCTATTTCTTCCAATAAAAAAGCAATATTTCGAAATCGGTTTATTTCCTTCATTTCTATCGCCCTTTTGCTCGCAATCAAATCCCTATATATGTCCTCTTCATCTAAAACGGATATATATTCAACTTGTTTCTCGAGCAAATCATCTGCCAGTTCAAATAATTCTTCTCTCGCCATGGCAAAAACCTTAATTACATCTTCATCCTGTCTGCTTATTTGTATGGCAGCAATCATGTCTTCTTTTATGTAACAGCAAATACTATATTGCTCTTTACCGCCCTGCTGCATTAATAATATTTTTTTCGCATTTTTTATTCCTTCAATAAGAATATCCAGTGATTCCTTTATTACAAATTTTTCATCAATACCATCAATCAGATTATTTTGATATAAATGATACATGGCAAGCGAAATTTCCTCTAAAGCAATCTGTCTTTCTTTTTTTGAAAGGGTATAAATACTTTTTATTCCTTTTCCGGCTAAAAGTATCGAGAACTCGATACTGCTTAATAAAAAAACTTCTTTCATGTCATTTGTCATTTTTAATCACCTCTTTTAAATCATTTTTATAGCTCCTCGATAACGGCAGAGTAATATCATAATCCAATAATATTTTATTTTCTGAAAATTTGATAAGTTTAATAAAATTAATGTTTACAACATAGCTTCTATGACATCTAAAAAAATTATCCGGTAATAATTCAATCAGTCCATCGATTGTTTCATTTATTCCATATTCCATATTCCCGCTTCTGATAAAGATTCGTTTTTCTCTTGCCTCTAAAAATATTATTTTACTATATGGAAGCTTTACACTTTCGTCTCGTTTTTCAACAATAAAAAAATCATCGTCTGTTTCTTCTATACAAAGCTGCTTATAAAAAGGGGTTAACGCTTCTCGTAATATTTTTTTACCAAATGGTTTTAAAACAAGAGCGGACGCTTTTACGGATGGATTTAAATAAGTAATCGGAGAAGTTTCTGCATCGGCCACAATTACCATTTCAGTATATGGATTTATTTTTCTTATTTTTTGTGCTAAGAGCAAACCATTTTCAATTGTTACATCAATAATGACTGCTTGAACACCATCAAATTCCTCTATTTCCTCTAGCTTAAGCTTTTGTTTGCCACGTGTTTTGCGTTCAGTAACCGCTAGTGTTTCATTACTTAATTCCGCTACAATTTCCTTAGAGGTTTGCACTAATAAACTGATTTCCGTATTTTGATGTCCATATACAAGCATAGAAATCATAATAACTACCTCCTAGCCATTGGAACAATAATCTTCTTCACATCCAAGCTCATAACACCGGCAGTATATCCAATGCCGGGCTTAAGCACTTCTGCCTGTTCCTGATAAGGAACATTATCATAATTAAATATTCTATTATCTCCGACATTACCACCGAAATGAATGCCGGTCTTATTATTAATAAATAAGGAATATAAATCTCTGTGCCCGACATCATATGTTTCTTCTATTTTGATATTGGCAATAAAGTAAATATTATGCAGTCTTCCCTTTTCAATAATATTCTCTAAAAAGCCTTTCATTTCTAACTCAGTCTCATATATCATATTTAGGAACCAGGCAAAGTCTGAAATAAAAATAAAAATTGGCTTTTCCTCACTCATCCTCTCAAAAATTTCTGCTTCCTCCAGATCCTCGCTTACCATGCTTCCCTTTATTTTATTTCTTCTGACAAACTCAGGTAATAATTCACTAAAGTAATTAAAAATTGTTTCTTCCCCATCAACATAAGAAATCCTTTCGTTTTGCTCATAAGCGCGCAAATACTTTGTCGGACCATCAATAACGCAGATGTCACTATCCTTATCCATCGCCGCCTGCAGAGCAACCTTTAAATAATTCTTTTTACCTGAACGGGCAAAACCGGTAATCAAATAGCAATACGTATCTCTTAAATCGATACCAAAGAGCAGGGCATCCTCCTGCTTGTAAGCAACCGGTAAATAATACTTATTGTCTCTTAGCTTTGCATACTCGTCTAACTCACTAAACTCTGACCATACCGGTTTTTCTGGTATCTCCGGAATTCTCCTGGCTCTCTTTCCTGTCCATGCCTGATTCATTTCGGCACAAATATCAGCCACTCTTTCCAGTCTCTGGTAATCATCGGAAGCCTCTAATGCCATAGCAGTCTGATATTCTAAAATTCTATTTCCTGAAAGAGCTAAACCTCGTCCCTTCACTCCTGCCTCCGGCAGTACTTCAATTTGCAGTGTATGTAAAATATCTCCATATGCATATTTATCTGCCATTTCTAAGCAAATATTCTGTTTGACGTTTTCAGCAACACGTGACGGAACATCAGACATCGCAATTCCGGCACCGGTAATAATCATATAAATACCATGGCTGACCCCTTCCTTTGATAAAGCAATGAGGAAATCCAAATGCTGTTCCTGTGTCTTTTCATTAAAAGCAGAAAAGTTGTCAATAATGATAATAATCGCCGGCATTGTCACGCCATGCACCTGCACATACTGGCTATAGTTACCACCTTTAAAGATCTTTTTTCGTTCGTCTAATATTTCTGTCATCATAACAAAGAATTTAGATATTCTTTCATAATCTCCTTCATACATAGCACCGCCAAAATGAGGGGCACCTTCAAAAGCAGACATCATTTTACTGCTAAAATCTATCGCATAAAAGTTTATGTACTCTGGATTATATTTTGATATCAGGGCATATGTAATCGTCTGTATCGATGTACTCTTGCCGCTGACAACCATTCCGAAAATACCTAAATGTCCATTTTCAGAGAAATTAACATGAATGGGCATTTGAGCCTGATTTTGCGGATCATCAAACAGACCAATAACAATATCAAGCTCCCAGCTGTCTTTGTGTACCGGCCAAATCCCATCTTGAAAGTATCCTGCGCTAAACTCTTTAAATTCATTGATATACATACAAGTAGGAAGCACAGGCATCCACAATTGCAGCTCATGTGTGTATCCATTTTCCTTTGCCACCTTGCCGAGATACTCCGTTACGGCATCTAGCTGCGTTTTCTCCTTTGCCTGCGGCAGCTTAACCTTTCTTGTCGATGATAATTTCATAATTACCTTGATGCAATCGGCATCATGCCGCAGTGCCTCTTCATACAACAAAATAAAGTCATTGAGACGGGCAGTATTATAAACACTTTCGCTATATTCAATCCCATTTAATATAAAGACCTCATACAGTTTTTCACAGAGCGCCTGCATTTTGGATTTCTTTTCCACACACTCTTCAATCGAAAGATTTGTCTCCGCCAGTGCCTGTTCAACATTATTCCGCAAAATGCTATACCATTCGTAAATTACCTTTTCCTTTTTGGAAATTTTAGCATAGCTTCCTGTCATATCTATTTTTCCGGTTAAAGTATAGATATTGGCGATATCCGTCTTAGAATTGCCGTCGTCCTCTTCCTCTTCATACGCAGCACCACTAAAACCGGATTGAAACAGTTCAAAAACCTCATCATTTCCAACTTGCAAATAACCGCGTCCGGCCTGCGTAATATATGCGGCATCCGGTTTATGCAGCATATCATTGCTGTCTTGTCTGTCCTGAACTCTAAGGCATAATCGAAACTTTGAGTTACTCCAAATATTATCATCTACCGTTCCGCTCGGCTTTTGCGTCGCCAGAATTAAATGAACTCCCAAGCTACGCCCAACTTGAGCAACACTGATTAACTCCTTCATAAAGTCAGGTTCTTCTCTTTTAAGCTCGGCAAACTCATCAATGATAATAAATAGATGGGGAATCGGTAAACTTGCTTCTTTATTTTTATACAGCTTAGTATATAGGTTGATATTATTAACCCCATGCTCATTAAAAACTCTCTGTCTTCTTCTGTTTTCACTTTTAATTGAAACCATCGCACGATGAACTTGATTTCCGGAAAGGTTTGAGATTTGACCAATCAGATGCGGCAGACCGTCAAATAAGTTAGCCATACCGCCACCCTTATAGTCGATAATAAAATATCCGATATCATCCGGACTATAGTTAATTGCCAAAGACAGCATATATGTTTGAAGCGTTTCCGATTTACCCGAACCGGTAGTACCGGCAACGAGACCATGCGGACCATGGTATTTTTCATGCAAATCTAAATAGCAAGTTGCTCCGCCTGCTTTTTGTCCGAGTGAGCCCTTGATATTTTCATATGTTCTGTTTTTTCTCCAACGGTCAACGACATTAAAATCATCGAGTTTATTTGCTTCGTACATCTCAAAAAATGACAATGATGCCGGAATATCTCCCCCGGTTTCTACTTCACGTACATAAATATTAGATAGTTTTCTGGAAAATTTAAGTAATTCTTTGTTTTCTATCGTATCAAACTTAATATCCGTCTTATCTTCCTTTTGAGCGGATACATTATAAATTCCCTGATACTTTTTATCATTTTCAATAATAATCTCACATGCATTAGGAAGGTTCTCAACCGCATCGGATAAAAGGAAGGTCGTCATTCCATAGTTTGCATTAATATCAAAAACATATTTAGATATGAGCTCTCCCTCCATTAACTCCGGATTAATTAAAAACATGACAAAATAGGGCTTGTTCAAGCCCTCCTTTTTACTGATACCGATTTCATCCCGGTGGCGGAATACCTTTGCCAGCTCATAAAAAACATCACTTGCTTCCATCTTGTCAGAAGCAACATAGCGAATTTTTTTGTCTTCAGACCATACATGCGGAAGCCATTTTGCAAAATCCCATTTATTTAAATTTGCTGAATCCTGGCTATTGTATACATAAATAAGTTTCACATCGGTATAGCAATTGTTTGCCGCTATTTGTACTGAAAGGCTCTTGACTACTTCAATTGCTCCTTCTAAATACTCTCCTCCGACAATTCCAATCAGCTTATTTTTTAATAAGTCGACACAAATCGGCACATCAAATAGTGTTTGAAAATTTTCTTTAATCATTCTTGGCTTTTCTTCCAAGCTGTCTTCGTTCAAGGTAAATCTTTTAGGCGCACATGCAATTTCAACCTGAAAAGGAAGATTACCACTCCCCAATCTTGGATATAAAAAATCCTCATGTCTGGGATTGCGGTTCCAAAGCATTGCGGAATTGTCTAAATATTGAACACAAGTTTGTGCGTTTTCATACATATGCCGCATTGCCTTAATATTGTTTTCATATTTTTCTTTAACTTCATCTGATTTTTTTTGTAAATAGCGACCATAGGCCTCAAAGCGGTGAAGGGCCTGTTCCTTTTCTTCCTTATTTTGAAATTTAATACTAAGCAATGCCCAAATAACACCTACCCCTGCTGAGGAAAGTGCCATAACCATACCTGAATACATCGCAAAACCCGAAGAATTGCTTCCCGACATCATCATTACACAGCCAAGCATCATTGGAATTGCCATCGTAAAAGAAGGTCCGATTGTCATCATTAAAGGCTGCTTTTTTGTTTTATTCAGCCCCGGAGGTGATTCTATTTCAATTGGGGTTTTTTCAATTTTTAAAATGTTTCTAGGCGCTCGATGTAATAAAATTTTACTGTCTCTAGGCATAACTTTATGCGGTGCTTCATCAGAAGTGTGCGCTGGCTCTGCATGCTCATATTCCTTTAAAGTATCCGATGCCTTGACACTTTCCTCGAGCATATCAATTGCAATAATATCATCCAAATACACAATATGAAGTCCTACGATACTAATAAAATCACCAAACTCCAAAGTTTTTGTATCACGTACCAATTGTGAATTGATATAAATACCATTTGCACTTTTATTGCTGATCTGCCATCCACCTGATACTTTTGTCATAACTGCGTGCTCTCTGGAAACCAGTCCCGAGTAACTATAACAAATTTCATTTGTCTCGTTTTTACCAATTTTAATAGACGTATTATCACTAATATTAAACTTTTTAAAGACACTAAAGGCCTGACTCACTTTTTTTACAACAATAGAAATTACTTCTGCCTCTGTATATATTTGCAATACATCTTTATCCTGCAGCCGCTGCCTCTCATAACTATCATTATCTTTTAAAACACTGTAAGCAGAATCCTCTATAAATACCCACTCGTCATTAATAACTTCTAATTTTAATACCAAATCCTTGCATAATCCATAAATATTTTTATGCAGTACAATTGTATAGTCTGAATTATTAACAATCGGCAGACGTATTTCCCTAAATGCTGAATTTGTATAGACTGACAGTATAATTGCCATTTTATCTCCCCCTGTAATTAACTAAATAATAGTAAGTCTTAAGCTCGTATTGCCTACTTGAATGTAATCATTTGATTGTATGCACACCATGCCTTGTGCCAGTGGATATTTCTTTTTTTTCCTTAAAACATATGCGTCATTAGAGCAGTCTAAATTATGAGCATATAGTTCATTATCCTTATTTGTTAATTGTATTTGAAATTTTGATACTGATAAATCATTTAATACAATCTTATTTGAATCATCATTTCCAATTAATATACTGTCAAAAACATGTACTACATATTTTTTCGTTGATAGAATACCCTTTTCTTCTATTTGCAAACTAATTCTTTCCCGTGTATCATCATAAACGTTTACCTCCTCTTCATGGTAGGTAACATCATATGGGTTATTGGATATCTCCCCTCTTTGCTGTGCTTGGGAATGCAGTGTATTTTGTAATGCTGCATCCAAGTTTTCTTCCCTGATTCGATCCTTTTGCAAAGATACCATCTCAGCAACCTTTTTATTTCGTCCTTTTAAGCGAAATGAGTTTACTATTAAAAGGGCAAGCGCAATACTCTCATATATAATAATTGCGATATTGGAAGTTAAAATCTTAATTATGTCCATAATATTTTCCTTTCCGTCAAGCCTCATTAAATAAAAATTCTTCATTTGATATTTTAATAATATCTCCGCTTACAATTTCAGCTTCCTCACCACTCAGTAATATTCTTTCATTTAAATATGTATAATTAGTGGAATTTAAGTCGGATAAATAGTATGACATTCCTTTTTTTACTATCTTTGCATGCTTTCTGCTTATGGAACCATTATCACTAATGCAGTAGCTTACATTCGCCCGATCCTTGCCGATAATAAATTCATTTGTATCTAACACTATTTTTTCTGCTGTTGCTAACCTCGTTAAATATGCACAACTGCGATTTTGAGCTACCCCTAACACTGTTGTTCCTTCCTCATGGGAAAAGCTGCCTAAAACCGAGGTCTCTTGTTCCGTCGCATTTGATGCAATTTCCTTACTATTTAAGCGCCCGCTGCTTCGCGGCTTCGGTGCTGTAATTACGGGATTAGAAATCTTACCGCTTTGGTTTGCCAAGGCACTTCTGCTTTGCATTGTCATTTCATTGAGCACCACTAAATTTTCTTTTTCCTGTTTATTTCCAATGACTCCCTTTAAGTTTAAAATATATAGAACTAGCAAAGTTACAACTACTAATACTAATACAATCATCGTAATGATAAAAGGCCAATTAATCTTTGATGCCAGCTGGAGTCCTGATTTAGCCACCTCTAATTGCAAGACTGCATTATCTACTTCTTCCTGTGTCGCTCCCTTATCACTTTTTATTTCTCTGGCTTTTTCCAATGCACTTCTTAAAACTTCATAGCTTTCTTTTGAGTAATTACTCTGCTCCAGCATATTGAAGCTGACTATGTAATTATCTAACAGACTGGTATCCACTTGAACTTCATCCGGTTCATCATCCAGATTACTAAGCACCTCTTCCTCCGGCACTGAAAAAAGGCCGGCCTCCTGATACGTTAATTCACAGCTGTCTAATAATTCTTTTACTTCATTTACTGCAAGAGCCTTAAAAGCAGTTGCCTCCTCACTCTGACTGGCTTCATAAATATTAATTCCTACTATATTTCCTTTTGAATCCACAAGCGGACCTCCTGAATTCCCTTCATTGACTGCCGCGGTATGCATTACATAATGCATGTGTGAGTTTAAAACAACCTTATTAACCTTGCCCTTTTCTTCCCTGCAATCACTTTGGGACAATAATTCTGTCCCCCCCGACGACATGACCGCTACCTTTTTATAACCTAATGCAAAAACCTCTTCTCCGTTTTCTACATCATCACTATTTCCTAAACCGGCAATTTGGCGATTCATAGTATCACTTAGATTTAAAATAGCCAAATCCATCTCCCTGCTGCTATACTCATGAATCGTCGCAGTAATTACAACATCCCTAAGAACTACAATCCCGATCTGATAGGATGCCTGTTCACCGCCCTCTGTAGAAGAAAGGTTGATTGGTTTTCCGGTCTGCTCCGTTAAATATTGCGATCCTCTTTCTTTTTCCTCATCCGTCAAGGTCACAAGATGATAGTTCGTCAATACTGTGGACTCACTAATTAAAAGTCCACTTCCGCTTTTTAACAAATAGGACTTTCCTTCACTATCCATATATTGAATAATGACTTGCACAACACTCTCCTTGGCATTCTCCACATTTAAATTTTCATCTAACTCTTCCTGTTGACTATCCTCAACATCAGTTACCGCTTCATCCATCTGCTTTGCATTCACTTGTGTTTTAAAAGAAAACAATAAAAGTATCCCTAGCATTAAAATGTAAACACAATTTTTACCTTTTTTCATAACTTCCTCCAAACAATAATTCTCATCACTGTTACAATATAAATGTTAATATAATCTAATCTAAGTATTTTATAACATAGAAAAAGTTACATTGAATAAATGTAATAGTTTTCTCATTTATGTCAATTGTAACTTTTAATTACACAAATTTGTGTCTTATTTTTAAATTTATATATTCCCCTATAAATTTGTGCATATAATAATTAAGGCTCTCTCCCCAGAGTAACACAATATTTGACAATATATACCATCTTTCGTGTAATTAAACTATTTGAATTATATCAAATAGTTAATACGAAATCAATAACTAATCGCTGTCATTTTATCATGCAGTTTAAATAAATTATTCTCTTTTTTCGATTAATGAATAAAAAGCACCATCAATCAAGATAAGAAACTGATTGTCCGAAGATATTGCAAGCGTTGCAGGTATATATTTTTCTACTTGGTTATCTTTTTTACTAGCTATAAAGAATTTGATATAGAGTATTGGGTAATCAGCATAAAAATCTGATGAAATAGTTGTTTGATCTGAAAATATTGGATAATTTTCGTTTAGTCTATCAATACTTAATACAATGCTGACAGGACTTCGATAGTTATCATTCACATAAATGTAATTATTATTTTACCTTTATATTCCTTTATTGAAAAATAAACTTCTGGAATATCTTTCTTAGCACTTTCTTTTTTGTAATCATAATCAATGTATAACTTTTCTTTGTAATCTTTATCTAAGTTATCATTAGAGTCGAATAAATCTGGATAATATAGGGATGAATGTACAAAACCAACATATTTTCCAATTTTCCAAGTACCCTTAACAGCATTTAAAATATTATCAATTTCACTTAAATCCCATCGATTATCTAGCTGTTCTATTTGATAAACATCATCATTTATTCTATCTTCATCTATGTATATAGTTTTTTCCCCTAATATACTTATTTCAACTATATCTTTCGTATTTTTACTCGATTCAATATTATTGATAAAATCATTACTGAAATTAAATGGAAAATATTTATAAACTATAATTATTAATACTATAATTATTAAAATAATAAACAAATTTCTTTTTGATTTAAAATACATTTAAATTTGTATCATGAATTAAATAAAATACACCATACACTCCTTCCTTTTTATTTATTAAAATTTGTCACTTTCGGTAAACACTTAAGAAGCCAAGAAAAAGATTAAAATTCAGCTTGTGACCTAAGGGGTTTACTTTTTCTGCACTCAAAGACTTACCAATCTTTTATCTAAGTCCTCACACGGACTTTCCAAACTATAATTGCGGACATCTGAAGTAGAATATTCTATCATAGTTAGTCTCCTTTATACATTAAATATTCTTTTTCTCTCCTTTCCTTTAATCCTGGATTTCTGTCAACATATGCTTGTGCTTTATTAGTATCCCCATTGTATAAATACTCCAGAGCATATCTAAAATCAAAATCAGATAGTAATCTTTGAACTTCATCATCATCCTTTGATGCCATCGCAATTGACTTCTTTTGTCAAATCATTCGAATTTCTATTATAAAAAAGATCAGTCAATGCATCATAAGTATTTTGATCTACTTGTAAATTGTTGTTATCTAAAAATTTATTTAAATTATCTTTAGACTGATCTAGCATAATTCTTAAGAGCCTTTCGGCTTCTACTTCAGTAATGCTTCCATCTTCATTATAATTAATTGTTATATCGGGATATAAATAAAAGTCAAAACCATATCCTATAGTTTTTCCATTATTATATGCAACTTCAGAAAATCCTTCGTTTTGTTTTACAAACTCTACAAGAGAATCCGTATACAATTTTGCATTCTCACTGTCGCCCAAATGTCAGTATCTGAGTATTCAACTATTATTCCATTATGTGAAGATACTATAGTAGATTCTGTTTTTATATATCTTGATACAATTTCTAATAATATATCACTATACTTTTTCAAGTTTTTACAAATGTTTTTAATTCGGTTACCCTTATATCAATAGCTCTTTTAATAAGTCCTTAAGATGCTCCATTCAAATTTCTTTTAACTTTTTCTAACTTAAAAATATCTTCTTTTAGTTCAGTAATCATTATATCATACTCTTCTATTACTTCTCCCAATTGCTTAGGATTTATATTGAAATATCCTTGCATAAAATTCCCCTTCTTAAAAGTTTTTCTCTTATAGTAGTTTTTTGCTGATGCATCAGCAGACAATCTCTGTCATTTTATCATGCAGTTTAAATTGTATTATCTTTTTGTGTGTATCCAACCTTAATAGTAAGAAAACCAGTGTTATCAATTTTATCTATTATATGAAAAATAGGGGTTATCTGTGTTAAATTTTCTACTTTCATAAGTTCAAGTATTGCGGAATATGCCTCTTCCATCTTAGAATTGATATCCCCTGTCACTCGTAATGACATCATATTTTCAACTGAAAAATAGCTATGGAACCTCATATCCTTGTTTAATTGTAAAGGCTCACCTTTGATTGGCAGGAAAAACTCTATCATCATGATCTCATCTAATGGTACATTATTTAAACAGTAAAAAATCTTCCCATTCGGATATAGTTTTAGTTTTAAAATGTCATTCAAAAATTCTACCATTTTATCTTCAAAATCTTTATAATGAAATTGATATCTTTTAGAAATTACATTTTCATACTGTATTTGATCACGTAAACAAATCATATTGATTCTTCTCCTTCTATAATTGGGGCATAAATATCAATAATATATTCATTATAAACCGGAAGATATATATAATAGTATGGCTTTTTTAAACTAACCTCCAGCTTCTCTGCAGTATGTTCCAGTATCGTCTCTGTTACTCTGATATTATTATCCATATCTAAATGTCTGATCTTTAATCCATCTGAAAAACTAAGTGATTCTACATTAAAAAATGTTTCATTATCTTTAAACGATACCTTGTTATACAGCGGTAAGTATATCGATAACTCTACTTCTAAAGATTCTTTATCTTCATTTTCCCATTGTAAAATTACTGGACCCGTAATAAATAAATCATTCTTTACTATAAACGTTTTAAACTTTTGCGCCTCTTCCTCCCATTCGCCATATTTACATCTGGTTTTCATCCCTACTACATTATGAAATTCTAATTTACCTCTCTTGATAGACATAAAGTCCTCCTTATCATTATCTGTTTTATTAAATATGTACCTCAAATCCATTCAATAAATTTTCTTATTACTCCAAATATAACTCCTAGTGTTATAATCCCCATGAATGTAAGTAAAGCTCCATCAAATATCAAATGCCGCTTCTTAGCACAACGAAATTTTTTTGGTTTACGTGGATTAATATAAATTGGATAGAATTCTCCCTCACTAAAGTTTTTAGGATATCTTCTGAAGGTTTCTGTACTATAATTCTCATATTTTTTAAAATTATAGCTATAGCTAAATTTTATATGATAACGAACAGATCGAGTACGATCTGATGGTCCTAATTTTCGAATGTTTAGGCATTTTCCTTCATCTATTACTGTACATTGTAAGTCATCTATGAAACACAATAATAAAATTATAAATAATATCCCTGGTAAAGCTACAACTAATATATGAGCTATTATATTTACAAATAAATCCATTTCTATCCCTCCTGGTGAGAATAGGATATTTATTTTTTAAATCCATTCAATTAATTTTTTTATTACTCCAAATATAACTCCTAGTGTTATAATCCCCATAAATGTAAGTCTAGCTCCATCAAATATCAAATGCCGCTTCTTAGCGCAACGAAATATTTCTGGCTTACGTGGATTAATACTAATAGGATAGATTTCTCCTTCAATAAACTGTTTAGGGTATCTTATGAAGTCTTCTGTACTATAACACTCATATTTTTTTGATTTATAACTATAGCTAAATTTTATATTATAACGAACGGATTGAACTGAATGTGTTGGTCCTTTTTTTCGAATGTTTAGGCATTCTCCTTCAACCATTACTGTACATTGTAAGTCATCTTTGAAGCACAATAATAAACTTAGAAATATTATCCCCGGAAAAGCTACAACTAATATATGAGCTATTATATTTATAATTAAATCCATTTCTATCTCTCCTGGTGAGTTTATAAACATCTAAAAATATACTTATAACCCTTCTTTATTTTCTATCAAAATACTCTGCCTAGCCAGCTAACTACACTACTTCCAACATCTCCTACAACATCAACAACACTATGACCAAACATTTTTACCCCATCTACTAAACTATCTTTTTCTCCATCACCATCAAAATCTGCAAAGTCAAAATTAATAGCTACATCTACAGCAATACCTGCTGCTGCACCAACCACAGTTCCTACCGGCGGCACGATAAGTGAACCGACTGCTGCACCTATCGCAGTACTTCCTGCTCCTGCCGCTAAATCAATGCCAATATCCATTACACAATCGGCAGCTTGATTTGCGGAAAATGACCAATTTCCTGTATAAGAATCATAGAAATTATCAACAACGCTGGATCCCATATCAAATATAGTTCCTGCAGTCCCTAAAACTTTTGCTGCTTTTCCTATCTTGCTAGCAGTTTTAAAATTTGTATAATCAAAATCATCAAGTAACTTAAATTCATCTGCAATATTTTTTAGCTTACTCGCCTTTAAATTATCAGTAAACTCATCCAAATACTTGGTGTTTTCAAATAATTTACTTTTCTTTAATTTTTTTCCACTAATTTTATTATAAACTCCAAAATTATAGTCTTTCATATTTCTTGCAAGATAATCGTCCCATGAGCCACCAACATTATCAGATAACCATTTACTAATTTGTTTATTTGTCATTCCATCCTGTACCAGTTTAAAATATATAACATTATCAATTTTTTTACTCGTAATATAAGTACCACTTAATATCTGCTTAATGGCTTTAGTAACTTCATCGTCCAATACATCGTTAATATACCCTGCTATAGAATACCATGGTGAATCCATACCCTCTGTAATTGTAAAAGGTATATCATCCCACCCATTGCTCATAGCATCAGAAATTGCTTGTATTTGCACATTACTTCCTGTAATGACCTTTTCAGTATTTAAGTAATTATTGGCACTTTCTATTAAAACTTCCCGCATACAATCTATGCTTTTCTTTTCACTTATTAGTTCATTTCTTACACTTCGAATTATTGCTTTTAAATTTCCATAGCTTCCATTGTTTAAATCTCCTGATGAAGCTATTGCTTCTAATTGTGAAGCATACTTATTAATTTCTGTTGCAATACCTAAAAATTCATTTGCATTTGCTTTAATAATATTAGGTTTAATCATGTATTCTGCCATATGGTTCTCCTTATAAAGTAATTTTCTTTAAAGTATGTATCTTTTACTCCCCCTTATTTTCTTCTTGGTTACTATAACATATTTGATTATTAATTTGAGTAATTTCCGACAGACGGTACGTGAAATGGGATGAACGACCAGTTTTGCCTATTTTCTTATAAGTTTTAGATTTTATTTACAAATAATTATACATCACAAACTTAAACAAACTGTTTTTTTCATCTCTTTTCATGGTTTTCCTAGCTTCTGAATAATCCCCTAATTTAGGCTGTGATATCCCTATTACACTGATTGCTGCTGCATCAGAAGAAATTCCGTCTATCGCCTCCTGTAAGGTATCAAATCCATTGCCACTTTTATCTTTCCCTTTACTTACATAATGATTGTTACTGTCCAAAGTATAAGCATTGTGTACAAAATATTTATTATTCTCATCCTTTGTTATGCTTACAGTATGCACTTGAGCCATTATATCTTTCTGATTGTTATACGCAGTTACAATTACAGTCTCACTATTTTCCCCAAGTGCATTGATCTCTGTCTTATTCCTGCTCGTTAACATAGTTACATCATAATCATTATTTTTAAAATAATCGGATATGGCAGCCGGCGAAACTCCAAACTTTCCATTTAGCGCCGCACCATCCTCTTCATATCCACTGATTAAATCCACCATTGACTGTCCGGAAACATTTTCCCCCAAAGCCATCAAGGCATTATAGGTTGCAATAATTCCGCACCCCGAATATCTCATGTTGTGCTCTTTTCTTGAACCAAACTGTACATCCTTCCATTCAGCTTGATTTTCAATATAACTTTCCAACTCTAATATACCATTGTTCGGTTTACATAATATCGATTGATTCGTTGCAGCATTCTCTTTTATTATCTCTTTGGAGATATTACTATGTTTACGTAATAGTTCAAACACCTTTAGCACATCTTTATTTTTAATATTCTGCGGTATAAAGGCTTTAATACCTTCCAAATCTTTAAATTTCCAATCATTCAAAATTATCTGCCTCCATAATTTTAATTACACAGCTCTGAGCACAGTAGTGAAGCACAAAATTTCCTTCACTTCATTTATTATATTACGTTCAGACTACATAATTGTTAGTACTAAATTATGGATTTTATAATCTTTTATTTAAATCTATATCATAGCACTGTAAGAAAAGAACCTAAAAGTCTAATACTGCTGACTATTAGGTTCCCTCCTTATTACTTCACACTCACTTTAATAATTAAGTACATCCGTCTTTAGCGCCCTGCTTGCACTT
>CAYPIB010000064.1:0-16212 GCA_964410675.1 uncultured Roseburia sp. | reverse complement strand
ATTTTTGAAAGTTGCACCGATAAGGGCTAGTGCCACGTCCTGTGGACCAACCCCCTTCATTGGTTCCCCGTCTAAATAAATTGCGATAACACCTGGTTTCTTTATATCATAGGTCTTGTTCAGAAGCTGTTTTACAAGCTCCGGACCACCTTCCCCCATTGCCATGGTTCCAAGTGCACCATAACGGGTATGACTGTCCGAACCAAGAATCATTCTTCCACCACCTGCAAGCATTTCTCTTGCAAACTGATGAATGACTGCCTGATGAGGCGGTACATAGACACCGCCATATTTTTTCGCACAAGTAAGACCAAACATATGGTCATCCTCATTTATCGTTCCGCCTACCGCACAAAGTGAATTATGGCAGTTAGTAAGCACATACGGAATTGGAAATTTTTCCAGTCCTGAAGCTCTCGCTGTTTGGATAATTCCAACAAAAGTAATATCATGCGAGGTTAATTTATCAAATTTAATTTTTAGCTTGTCCATGCTGCCGGAAGTATTATGACCTTCTAAAATACGATAAGCAATTGTTTCTTTTGCTGCTGTTTCTTTTGTAATTTCTTTACCGGTTTTGCTTTTTACTGCTGCTATAGCATCTGGTCCATCCGGAATTAATTCTGTTCCGTTTACCAAATAAGCGCCGCCGTCTAATAGTTTAATCATGCGTTATCCTCCAATATTTCACTAAAACATTTCTCGTTCCAGTATACAATAAGCGTTTGGACATGTCAAAGTGTAATCCCTGATTACCTTTCTCCAAAATATTCAAATTGTACGGAGGAATCATACAGATATTTTGCTTCGCTGCTGTCACGATAGCATAATATTTTTTTAATTGCTTCACTTTTATAAAAGGCACTGCAATTTATTTCGGCATTGCTGCATTTAAAAATGACTTCTTCCAGATTGCTGCACTCTGCCAATGTTAGAGCGTTAATTACTTCTACTTTTTCCGGTATAGTAATTTTTTCCAGCAGATTACAGCGATAAAATGCTCTTTTTGGCAGCTCCTTTAAATTGTTTGGCAGCACAACCTCTGTAATATTTGTATTATCGCACTTAATTTCCGTCAAATAATCCATGTCACTTAAATCAAGTCTGCCCGTTATCCATTTATCTGACAAATAAATTCCGGTTATATGATATAAGCCATCCTCTTGCTTTTCCCAGCTTATAAAATCCCATTTCCCCGGTTCTTCTGCATCAAATAATAAGCTTTCGGCATTCTCCTCTAAGTTAGCAAATGCTAAAACGGCTTCCAGTTCCGCCTCTGAAAAATCTGTCTTATCTCCCTTAACGAACTGTGGTGTCAGACTAATAACTGCACGTGCACTCGGATAAGTCTCGGCAATCTTTTCTACCTTTTCCGGTGTTAAGAAATTTCTTTCCGCATACAGCTCATTTACCTTTGGACACTCTGTAATCGTAAATTCTTCCAGTCCGCTTTCTGCACAGCCGGCTGCCCGTAAATTAGGACATTTTACTATTTCTAAGGAAGAAATCTGATTGCCTGCCACCGAAAGAGTCTCAAGCTCGCTGAGATTTTCTAATTTTATATCTCCTTCCAGGCCCATGCCATCAAGATTAATATGCTTTGCATAAAAAGTTTTGTTATTGTAACTCCATGTTACACCGCTAAAGCTCTGCGGTTTATTCATATCCCAACCAAGCTTCTGCTGATTTTGCTCCACTTGGGCAATCTTTCTTAGCTCTTGTAAATCCTGTTCTGAAAAAACAGCATCCTCGGCCGGCAATTGATTTTCATATAAAATCCAATTGCTTTCAACACTTGCTAATTCTTTCCACACATCAAAATTGATTAAATAATTATATTCACAATTGACTCTCCACAAGCTATTCGTTGTCGGGAGTGTAACATTATATAATTGATTTGACTTACAAAATAGTATTTCCAGCTTAGTCTGATTGCTTAAATTCAAGTTTTCAAGCTCATTCGAATCACAATTCAGCTCTTTTAACCCTGTACACTCTAATAAATTCAATTCCTTCAAACTATTTCCACTGCAATCTAAAACTTTAAGACTCATACACTCATTTAATAAAATTTCTGTGAGCTCATTATAATAACAGCTTACTTCTTCTAAAGAACTGCAATCATTCATATTTAAAGTCTCTATTGCATTGCCCTCGCACTTTAAAGTCTTTAGACGACTGAATCCACTTACATCTAAGCTGCCGCTTACTTCTTTATAAGCAACATCCATTTCCGTAATATAGCCTTCTTCATCGAATGTAACATCGTTCCATGTTTCCGGCTTGTCCTCCTGCCATCCCAAATTATTTTTATTTTCACCATACTTAAGGAATTGAAGCATCCGATCTTTTTCTTCCTTTGGGGTTAATTCTTTTTCATTCTCTACTACCATGTCATCTAAATTATTATCAGAAATGGAATTTTGAGATACCATATTCTGTGAAACAGTACTTTGCTCATTATTGTCATTGTCAACCTGCTGATTTGGAATCGCTGAGGCATTGGGTGATATTGCAGAATTCATTGCACCGATTGAAGGTTGGTGAAACAGGCCTAATTTAGTTGCTAAATAATAGGTGTAGGCTTGATGGGTATCGTTGATGTTTGAGTTTATCATTACACCGTTCATAAAAAAGGTAATAATCCTTCTAAAGTCTGGATTTGCAGCATAATCTTCTACCCTAAATAGAGCATCAATAATTGCAAAACCCTTTGCCTGACGTGCCAGCTTTGCAATAATGTTATAAAACAGCTTATACAGCGTGCCTTTTTTAAAATATTTAATCTCTAATATTTTATTATAATAAGCTTCTACACTATTCCACTTACTTGCTACATGACGGATTAGTTTATATGTTTCATCATAACTAAAACTTGCTTCTTCTTTATTCTCTTTTGCTTTATAAGATCTCATACCGGCTCTAAAGCTATCATTATTATTATAAAGGTTTTCTGCAACTGCTGATAAATTATTACCATAATTTCCATATTCCCATCTTGCTAAAGGTACACTTGGAACAAAATCATCCTCAAAGCAATGGTTGAAAATATTATTATATGTTTTTAATTGATAATCTTTTGTTGCATTTGCTGTTGCAAAGGTATAGGCAAAAACATCTCCATACTCGGCCTCTTCCTTATCGGATAACTCTGCTGCCAGCAAATTGGCAACTGCTGCGCCTCGGCTATGCCCGGTTATCCATATAATACAATCATTTGTATCATATCCTTTAGATTTCATCTTCCATAAATACAAATTTACTGCCTTTACTAAATCATCCTTTGCACTTTCGAAGCTATAGTGGATATCTTTATACATCGGTATATATTCAGATCCTGTCAATTGCATATTGCCATCCCACTCAACTCCATCTGTTCCTCGAATATTAATAAGAATCTGATTTTTTTCCTGTCCATTATAATTTATTTTTCTATTCGCTATCGTATAGCTGCAATTATGTGGATTATCATCTTTATAATTTCGAATAGTAAAACTAGAAAAACCATCTTTAAATAATTGATTTTTCAAAAGTTGAGGGGTTGTACTTTTCCCCTCCTTTACATAATACTGCCCATCACTTAAACCACATTCTTCATAAGCAAGCATAGCATATAATGCCGATTTTTCAGCTAATTCCTGTGAGTATTCATTATTATTATAATTAAAATCCCGTGGCCCATATACTTCATCGTATGGTTTGCCATCACATATTCCTGATTCCAGATTAAAAACATTGAGAGGGACTGAGCTATCTCCTCCTCTTGTGCCATTGCCTAACTGACTTACTATATTACTTCCCCATGTCCACACATTTTCATCCTTTGTAAGGGCAATACACGAAACATTACTCCATTTTACTTCAATTACATCTTCCATTATTTTTGTTGGTTCTGCTGAAACTTTTAATTGCCCCCAAGTTTTACCGGTTCCTAATCTTCCATATTCATTACTTCCCCAAACATACAAATCATTTGTATCTGTAATTGCAGCACCATTGGTGTCTCCCATACAAACCGACTTAATATTATCCATAACCTTAACGGGTTTATACTGGTCATTTGATTGACCATTTCCAATTGAACCAAGACTGCCTTTACCCCAAACATATAAATCGCCACCTTTTGTAATTGCAGCTATATTATGTACGCCAATACTTACTTCAATAACATCTTTAAGCTCCGTTCTTTTCGTTGGAATTGTATATACTTTTCTTGTATCATCAATTTGACCGAACTGATTTCTTCCCCACACATACAGATCTCCGTCTGTCGTAATTGCTGCACTATCATCCAACCCAGCACAAGCCGCTGCTACATTATCCATAATTTTCACAGGAACTTTTGAATATTTTGTATTTTCTCCGATCCCAAGCTGCCCATCAAAGTTCCATCCACTCCCATACAATTCATTATTATTTGTTACAATCAACGTATGAAACTTCCCCATACTAACACTTCTTACATTATCCATTACTTTTGAAGCATATTCCCTAACTCCATCCCCAAATCCGCACATTCCACTGCTATTATTTCCCCATGTATAAAGTTCTCCCTCATATGTAACGACTGCATTATCACCAGGTGCCATTGTGCCACTTCTTATATGTGGTATACTACTTGCTATTATGGGAATTTCTGGTTCATAGCAATCTGTATTTCGTATTGTTTCAACACTAGAAATAAAGTTTCTTCCCCACATATATACTCTCCAATCATTGGCAATTACCCCCACTGTATTACTCCCCGCCAACAACCTATTTTGGTAATGGTCTCCAAAAAACTTAACCTTACCCGAATCATACGCCTTCACTTCTCCCATACCCGGCACCCCGGAAAGCAATATTGCTACTGCCAGTCCCAGCGCCACTAATCTTTTTGTCACTCTTTTGATTTTTTTCATTTGTATATTATTCCCCTTTCATTTGTATAGGTTTTTAAAGGAGTTCGTACCCCTCTCAGCAAACCCACCATCATATGTAGTCAACATTTTAACTTGATTAAACATTGTTTGTCAATTATAATTTAGTTATCCAAAATAAAGAGACCTCAACTAAGTTAAGGTCTCCCAAAATTTGATTATTCCTATAATTTATTATTTCTCTTCCTTCACAGGCTCTACTGCCTGTTTTTTAGGAAGTACTACTTTATCGAGCTTCCAAATATTGTCTACATATTCCTGAATTGTTCTATCCGTACTGAATTTCCCTGACAAAGCCGTATTTAACATCGCACTCTTGGCCCAGCCGGTCTTGTCTTTATAAGCCTTCTCTACCCTGCTCTGTGCCTCTGCATAAGCTTTGAAGTCCTTTAAAATAAAGTAGGTATCTGCTTTTGCTGTACATTGCGTATTTAAAAGTGAGTTGTACAAATCACGGAATAACTCTGTATTGTGACGTGAAAACGTGCCGTCTACAAGCTGTGAAAGTACTTTTCGGATATCCGCATCATTGTTGAAAATTTCCATTGGATCATAGCCGCCGTGATTTTCATAGTGAATGACTTCATCGGAGGTTAAGCCAAAGATAAAGGCATTTTCTTCACCGACTTCTTCGACAATTTCTACGTTAGCACCATCTAACGTACCGATTGTAAGCGCACCGTTCAGCATAAACTTCATATTACCGGTACCGGAAGCCTCTTTACTAGCAGTTGAAATCTGCTCGGAAACATCTGCCGCTGCAAAAATAATTTCGGCATTGGATACACGGTAGTTTTCAATAAATACAACCTTAAGCTTTCCATTAATGGAAGCATCATTATTTACAACATCAGCTACACTATTGATCAGTTTAATTGTAAGCTTTGCATTCTTATACCCTGCTGCCGCTTTTGCTCCAAAGATAAATGTTCTTGGATAAAAATCCATTTTCGGATTTTCCTTCAACTGATTGTATAGGTATATAACATGAAGAATGTTAAGCAGCTGGCGTTTATATTCATGAAGTCTTTTTACTTGGATGTCAAAAATAGAATTCGGGTCTACTTCAATACCATTATGCTCCAGAATGTATGCGGCCAGACGTACCTTATTCTCATATTTGATTTTCATAAACTCCTGCTGCGCCTTTTTGTCATCCGCATATGATTTCAACTTACTGATTTTAGATAAATCTGTAATCCAGTCTGCTCCGACACGTTTTGTCACCCATTCAGCTAAAAGCGGGTTCGCATGGAGGAGGAATCGGCGCTGTGTAATTCCATTTGTTTTATTATTAAATTTCTCCGGCATCATTTCATAGAAGTCTTTTAATTCTTGCTTCTTTAAAATTTCCGTGTGAAGTCTGGCTACACCATTTACAGAATATCCGGTTGCTATTGCAAGATGAGCCATTTTTATTTGACCATCATAGATAATTGCCATCTTTCTGATTTTATCTTCATTATTAGGATATCTATCACTGATCTGAGCAATAAATCTTCTGTTAATTTCTTCAATAATTTGATAAACACGGGGAAGAAGGCTTGAAAATAAATCAATCGGCCATTTCTCCAATGCTTCCGCCATAATTGTATGGTTTGTATACGCACAAGTTTTGGTCGTAATTTCCCATGCGTCATCCCATGATAAATAATAATCATCAATTAATACCCGCATTAATTCCGCAATCGCTACGGTTGGGTGTGTATCGTTTAACTGGAAAGTAACCTTTTCATGGAACCGGTGAATATCATTATGACTGCGCATATATTTATCTACTGCTTCCTGTACTGAAGCAGAAATAAAGAAGTACTGCTGCTTTAAGCGCAGCTCTTTTCCGGCATAGTGATTATCGTTTGGATATAGTACCTCGACAATATTACGCGCCAGATTTTCCTGTTCCACTGCCTTTTGATAATCGCCTTTATCAAAGGATTCGAGCCTAAAGCTTTCAATCGGCTGTGCATCCCAAATCCGCAGAGTATTTACAATACCATTGCCATAGCCTACGATTGGTAAGTCATAAGGAACTGCTGTAACTGACTGATATCCCTCCTGAAAATAATTGCTGCGTCCATATTCATCTTGACGCACTGCTACATAACCCCCGAATTTTACTTCCTTTGAATACTCGGGACGGCGCAGCTCAAATGGGTTACCATCTTCTAACCAGCTGTCCGGAACCTCAATCTGATAACCATCTCTGATTTCCTGCTTAAACATACCATAGCGGTAACGAATGCCGCAGCCATATGCTGCGTAACCAAGTGTTGCCAGTGAATCCAGAAAACATGCCGCCAGTCTTCCAAGCCCGCCGTTTCCAAGAGCCGCGTCAGGCTCCTGATCTTCAATTACGTTTAAGTCAACACCCAATTCATCTAATGCATCCTTAACTGCTTTTTGAGCCTGCAGATTAATAATATTGTTTCCCAGTGCTCTACCCATTAAAAATTCCATCGAAAGATAGTAAACGGTTTTTACATCCTTCTCTTCATATTCCTTTTGGGTCGTCATCCAGTTATCTACAACTGCATCTTTAATCGCATATGATACCGCCTGAAAAATCTGCTGAGGAGTTGCCTCCTCCATCGTTTTACGATACAAAGTCTTAACATTGTATAATACACTTCTTTTAAATAAATCCTTGTCAAAAGTTACTGATTGCGGTATTACATTTTTTTCCATAACAGCCTCCTGTAATTCATACATTGTATTTCCCTTACGTAATCTTTTAAGCCACCCGGTTAAATTTTTTCTATTGAAATAGTTACTATTTCTCCATTTACATTCCATTCTTTTGAAATCTCAAAGGTTTGATCTTTCATAATAGAATCGGCAAGAACCTTTTCCGCAATTACACTCATATTATTTTTAACAATTTCAGCAATTTTATCATTTCCATTTATTGCCGTTTTAATATGATCCATTACTTCAAAGTCTGCATCCTTACGCATTGTCTGAATTTTACTAATTACTTCATAGACAAAGCCTTCTTCCATCAGCTCTTCTGTCAGCCGTGTATCAAGGACAACCGTAATACCCCCGTCTGCCTCTGTGGCATAGCCTTCCTTTTGAATCATTTCAATAAGCAAATCCTCTTCTGTCAATGATACATCGGTACTATCCACATCAAACTTTAGCTTTCCTTCTGCTTTTAGTTGATCCATTGCTTGATTTCCATCTATGGCAGAAAGAATTTTCTGTATTTTTCCTAACTGCTTACCATATTTCGGTCCCACTGTTTTTAATTGTGGTTTAAATTGATACGTTGTAAACTCTCTGACATCATTTGTAAATTTCACCTCTTTTACATTCAGTTCATCTTGAATAATTTCTGTGAAATAGTTATCAAGTGTAAACTCAGCCTTAATAAACATCGTTCCGATTGGCTGGCGGTTCTTAATTGCTGTCACATTTCTACATGCACGCCCTAATACAACAGCCTTTAATACAGCGTCCATATCTTCCTCTAACTTTTTATCAACAAATGCAGCATCCGCCATTGGGAAGTCACATAAATGAATACTTTCCGGTGCATTTTTATCAATGCCGCAGACAAGATTAAGATAAATCTGCTCTGTCATAAAAGGAATCATTGGTGCCGCAAGCTTTGCAACGGTAACAAGTGCCGTATATAAGGTCATATACGCATTAATTTTATCCTGCTCCATCCCTTTTGCCCAGAAGCGTTCACGGCTTCTTCTAACATACCAGTTACTCATGTCGTCGACAAAGTCCTGTAATGCTCTCGCGGTCTCAGGAATCCGATATTTATCTAAATTAGTATCTACCGTAGTTATCAGAGTATTCAGCTTGGAAAGCAGCCATTTATCCATAACCGGCAGCTTATTATAATCTAATGTATATTTCGTTGCATCAAATTTATCAATGTTCGCATAAAGTACGAAGAATGCATACGTATTCCATAACGTACCCATAAATTTACGCTGTCCTTCCTGTACTGCTTTGCCATGAAAACGGTTGGGCAGCCATGGCGCTGAATTCACATAGAAATACCAGCGGATTGCATCGGCTCCATAACTGTTAAGGGCATCAAAAGGATCCACTGCATTTCCCTTTGATTTAGACATTTTCTGTCCATTCTCATCCTGTACGTGGCCAAGCACGATAACATTCTCATAAGGCGCCTTATTAAACAACAGCGTAGATTCCGCTAAAAGGGAATAAAACCATCCTCTCGTCTGGTCTACCGCCTCAGAAATAAACTGTGCCGGAAATTGCTGTTCAAATAATTCTTTATTTTCAAATGGGTAATGATGCTGTGCAAACGGCATTGCACCTGAATCAAACCAGCAGTCAATGACTTCCGGTACACGCTTCATCGTTCCACTACATTTTTTACAAGGTATTGTAATTTCGTCAATATATGGACGGTGTAATTCAACAGTCTTAGCCCTTTCATCACCGCTCGCCGCATAAAGCTCTTCCCGGCTGCCAATGCTGTGCATCTCACCGCAGTCATCACAAATCCAAACATTAAGCGGGGTTCCCCAATATCGGTTACGGGAAATTGACCAATCCTGAATATTTTCCAGCCAATCGCCAAATCTACCTTTTCCAATTGACTCTGGTATCCAGTTGATCGTATTGTTATTGCGGATTAAATCTTCCTTTACTGCCGTCATCTTGATAAACCAAGACTCTCTCGCATAGTAAATAAGAGCCGTATCACATCTCCAGCAAAACGGATAACTATGTTCAAATTTCTCCGCCGCAAATAATAAACCATTCTTCTCTAAATCAGCTAATATAAGTTTATCTGCATCCTTGCAAAATATGCCTGCATACGGAGTCTCTTCGGTCATCTGGCCTTTGCCGTCAACGAGCTGGACAAATGGTAAATCATAGTTACGGCCAACCTGTGCATCATCCTCACCAAATGCCGGTGCAATATGAACAACACCGGTACCATCGGTTAAAGTTACAAAGGTATCACATGTTACATAAAATGCTTTTTTATGTTGCCTTTCACTCGTTGCCACCGCACAGTCAAGAAGCGGAATATATTCTTTATATTCTAAGTCCTTACCGGTAAAGCGGTCTAAAATTTCATAAGCCTTCTCACCGGTTTCTTCATTACTAAGAGAACCTAATACTTTATCTAAAAGCGCTTCTGCAAGGTAATACGTATACCCGTCTGCCGCTTTTACTTTGACATAGCTTTCTTCCGGGTTGACACAAAGTGCAACATTAGAAGGTAACGTCCAAGGTGTCGTTGTCCAGGCAAGGATATAGGCAGCTTCGTCTTTTACTTTAAAACGTGCAATTGCAGAACGCTCTTTCACATCTTTATATCCCTGCGCTACTTCATGGCTGGAAAGCGGTGTACCACAACGCGGACAGTAAGGTACAATTTTAAAGCCTTTATATAGTAATCCCTTATCCCAGATTTGTTTTAATGCCCACCATTCCGACTCAATAAAATTATCATCATACGTAACATAGGGATCATCCATATCCGCCCAAAAGCCAACGGTACTTGAGAAATCCTCCCACATGCCTTTATATTGCCAGACACTTTCCTTGCATTTTGAAATAAAGGGATCCAGTCCGTATTCTTCAATCTGCTCTTTTCCATCCAGTCCCAGAAGCTTTTCAACTTCAAGCTCAACCGGAAGTCCATGCGTATCCCATCCTGCTTTTCTTGGGACCATATAGCCCTTCATCGTGCGGTACCGCGGTATCATATCCTTAATAACACGAGTTAATACGTGTCCTATATGAGGCGTTCCGTTTGCCGTTGGCGGTCCGTCATAAAATGTGTATGTTTCACATTCTTTTCGGTTTTCCATGCTTTTCTTAAAAATATTCTTTTCTTCCCAAAACTTCTCGACTTCTTTTTCACGACCTACAAAATTTAAGTCTGCAGCTACTTTTTTATACATGTCATTCTTTCCTTTCTTTTATCTAATGCAGTAAGGCTGCGCATCCACCCGGAGGGTTCATATCATTGGAATAGGGAACTTTCCTATCGCATAAAATGATTCTGCTTTGCAGAATTTCCACCCGGAGGTTTTTATATCATAGGAAAGGGGACTTTCCTATGATATAAAAAAAGTCTCTTCCTGCAAAAGGACGAGACTTAGTCTTCATATTACCACCTATTACATCATACTCCCTGTTAAAACAGTTTTATATGGGCTCCATTAACGGTGGAGACCGTCAGTACTTACTAATAAAAAACTTTCAGCCTGCAACTCGGAAGTGATATTCCATAATTAATTACTTATACCGGTCTTTCACCCTCACCGGTTCGCTGTGATTTTTGTCAATCATGTACTGTCTTCGTCATAGTCTTTAATTAAATTGAATTACTATTAATGTAGCATTGCTATGCAATCATTGTCAAGTATGTTTTAAGAACTCTGTTATTTGACAAATTATACTTGAAAATCAGCCAAAACTATTATATGATTGCAAAGGTATCATTTTATTACCAATTCGTGTGTTCGTAACCATCCACACGTTAAACAAAACTAAGGAGAATTATATATGAAAAACAAAAAGACACTTTTTCTAACACAAGCAGCAATGATTGCTGCTATTTATGTCGTACTCACCTATCTTGCCAATGCCATGGGGCTTGCAAATGGTGCCATTCAAATCCGCCTGTCAGAGGCATTAACTATCCTTCCTTTTTTTACTCCCGCTGCAATTCCCGGATTATTTGTCGGCTGCCTGTTAAGTAACATTCTTACCGGCTGCTGCCTGCTTGATATTATTTGCGGAAGTGCTGCAACATTAATCGGAGCCATTTTTACATTTTTACTGCGAAAATATAAATGGCTGGCCCCGCTACCGCCAATCCTGGCAAATATAATAATCGTACCGTTTGTATTAACATCTCCCTATGGATATGGACTTGAAAACGCATGGTGGTACTTGGCAGTTACTGTCGGAATCGGAGAAATCATATGCTGCGGTATCCTTGGAATGTCACTGTTATTTCTACTGAATAAATATAAAAACACTCTATTTACTTAAGATTTTCCGGATTTAATGCATCTAATTCAGGTACTACAAAACGACCATCTTTGCGAATTAAAACGTCGTCAAAATATATTTCGCCACCGCCATATTCCGGTCTTTGAATGAGTACGAGGTCCCAATGAACTACTGATTGGTTATTATTTGGTGCTTCCTCATAACAATTGCCGGGGGTGAAATGGATGGAGCCGCAGATTTTTTCATCAAATAAGATATCCTTCATTGGTGTTAATACATATGGATTGACACCAATGGCAAATTCGCCAATAAATCTTGCCCCTTCGTCAGAATCTAATAATTTGTTTATTCTCTCGCTGTCATTGGCCGACGCTTCCACTATTTTTCCATCTTTAAAAGTAAATTTGACCGATTCATACGTATATCCTTGATATAAGGAAGGCGCATTATATGAAATCGTTCCATTTACCGAATCTTTAACAGGAGCAGTAAACACTTCTCCATCCGGTATATTCATTTCACCGCTGCATGGTATCGCCGGAATTCCTTTAATGGAAAAGCTTAAATCTGTACCGGGTCCTACAATTTTTACTCGATCTGTGCGGTTCATATACTCCACCAGACTTTCCATTGCTTTTGCCATCTTTCCATAATCCAAATTACAGACATTAAAATAAAACTCTTCAAATGCGTCAATACTTGTTCCGGCAAGCTGTGCCATCGCAGCATTGGGATAACGCAAAACAACCCATCTTGTTTTTGGTACTCGAATGTCCCGGTGTACCGGATTCATATAAAGCTTTTCATACATTTCCATCTTTTCAGATGGCACATCGGATAGCTCCGACACATTTTCAGCGCCTCTGATACCAATATAACAATCCATTGCTGCCATTTCCCTGGCATCAACTTCTGCCTTTAATTCGAGCTGCTCTTTGCTGCAGCCAAGCAGCATTTCTCTCTGCACTCTCTGATTGGTAAAATGGGGATATGCTCTTCCTCCCGCCTGATAAACTTCTTTTATAACTGCACGGGCTAATGCCTCCGTACTTTCACCAATATAGTGAACATATACATTATCCCCCGGCTTTACCTTACAGGAATACCGGACCAGATTAGCAGCCAGCACTTTTACTCTTTCATCCATTTCATGCACCTCCTAGTTCCCATTAAATTTTATCTTATACGATTAGTGTTATCACTTTACATAAGTTATAAACCTATTACCATTCTCTTCAAACCAAGTCTTTGAATCCTGCATGCCCTTTTTATAAATCGTTCCCGTAGTCGGATTCATAATTACCGTATTTAATTCATTAAATCCAATTACTAATACAGCCGTACCGTCATCCAGCTTTGCCATCACCGGTAAATCTTGGTTTACATAATATAGTATTGCTTCTAAGGAAACACCGGTCAAATCAATCACCTGATAATCAGGAAGGTTATCGCTTAGTATTTGTTTGATACTGAGTCCCTGATTCAGCATATTCTCTGTATTTTTTAAAATTCCTTCGGTCTTTAGCATTGTATCCAAGCAAACGGCAATACTGTTTTTTTCCTCTGTTACACTTGTTTCTTCAATCTTCATAATTTGATTTTTAAGGCTGCGAATCGTTTTTTTCCAAACATATCCTCCATTATCATTAACTACCGTTCCGGATATAGACGCAGCCATTTTTACTGCCTCGGAAGGCTTCTCATATATGAAAAGGTCTCCATTTGGGGCATATACATAATAACGTTCTAGATTACTTGCCTCTTTTAACGCAAGCTCTCTGCCGCCTTCATACAACACCTCTTTCGGTGTTAATTTTTTTATATTTTTAGTTGATAATGTGGATTTTACTGCTATTTGCACAATTTTCTCATACTCGGCAATTGCTGCTACTTCAATTGTATTTTCTCCTTTTTCGACTACCTCTGAATTAATAATCTGGTCATCAGGAGCAATCACATAGCTGCTTCCGTCTTCTGCTTTCGCAATTCTTTTTAAATTAATTTGATTGTCCATAATTTGTGCTTCAATAACATAATATCCGTCTTTCTCATAAGTATCCTCAAGAGAATTTACATTGCTCTGTATTTTTAACTGATGCATCGGAAAGATAAGACTTCCCGTATTGTCCTTGCCAACATCTGACTGATGCGCAATTCCATAAATCAAATCCTCGCCCATAAAACCAAGCGGTTTAATATATTTCCCATTTCCACCTTCAATCGTCGATACCTTGCCGCTGTTTAAATCCATCAGCGTGAGTGCATTGGCGCCAATTGAATTTTTATCACTTTCCCACACAACCATTCGTTTAGAGGCTGATACTTGATAACTATCAAAATTCAAGTTTTTTGCCAAAACCTCATACTTCTTGCTGCCTAAGTTTACGGAATATAAAGTTCCTTCTATTAATAAATAATACATATTATTATTATTTACATAAGCCAGGTTCTCTAAATCTGCCTTTAATATGCTGTATGATTTTAAATACGGAATATAAATTTCTTCCTCAATCGTATTGAGCATACTATTATAATAATAAACTTGGGCGCCTACTCCTCCCTCATGCATGCCGCGGTTCATGTAACCACACACAAGAAACCTAACATTGCCGGTCTCATCAATACTTAAAATCTGAATATCATGAGCATCATAAAGAGTTCTCTTATCCCAGTTTTCTGTATCATAAAAACTAAATAGGACGGCCAGCTTATTGTCCGTAATATTATATGAAAAAAGCCTGTTACCCTGGACAAATGCTAAAACCTTACCGCCTTCACTTTCAACCATTTTAATATCAGAGTGTGTAATTCCAAGATTTATTTTGTTTGCACTAAACTCAGGATTGTCCGGATCAAAAACCTGGTTCATTGTTCGTTCAAAATCAAGAAGATACATGCGGTCGCTGCCATACCGCAGACGATAATACTCCTTTACCTTATATAAAACTTTATTCTTTCCCTTTTGCTCCGAAACATAATAGGACAGTTCAACGACTCCAACCTCTTTATCTATTTGACGCAGATAAATGTCTGGTTCCATCTCCTTTTTTATGTTCAAATCGCCCCAGGTAATTTGTGCAAAGCTGCTGTGAATCGTCACCTTATGAAAGGTTGTATTATCTCCCTCTGCATTTGACTCTAAATATTTCGTTAATTCTTTCGCTGCCTCTTTGTTAAATGTCCGCGTACTGAAGTCCTTTGCAAAAGCAATCATTTCCTCCTGCGGATACTGTGGCGCTTGAACGATTCTTGTATAATAACGAATCGTATTGCCATTTTCAAGCTTTATAAGAATAACAAGAGAGTATTCTATCTCACTCTCAATTAAGTCTTTTACCTGAATCGATGCAAATATCCGGTCATTTTCCTTTGTATAGTCATAAATCTCGGTACTTTCAACGAGACGTTCACCATCAACAGAGCGCACTTCAAAAGACATCCCCTGTACTCCGGTACTAAAATAGTCAACAATAAGCTGAACGCTTCTGTCTTCCGGAAGACAGACAACGGTATCCCTTTGTGAACTTTCCTCCATCTTTTCTGAAAACCCATGAAGACAGTTAATCTCATCATTCCCAGCTTTTATTGATACAAGCGGAAAACTAGCTTTTTTCATTTCGGCCGTCATATCAGAATTGCCCTTATTCATAATTGCACTGATGATTAATATTGATGTAAAAAAAACGATAACACAAACAATTGCTCGAATAATTTCCTTTTTCATTTACTAAGTCCTTTTCCCGTTTAAAAGCTTTTCTAAAGTCAGCTCACAGCCTAGCTCCTTTTCTAATTTTGAAAGAGCTTCATACTGTTTTTTACGAATTCCCTCTTTACGTACCGCACGAATTAAAATATTTTTTGGTGTATGCTCCATATCAATAAATTCTAAAAGCTGTGTATCATAACCAGCCTGCTCTAATAAATTTGCCCGTATACCATCTGTTAGTAAGCCACTCATTCTTTCCTTTAGTATACCATACTTTAAAATAGGTTCTAAAATTTTACTGTCATTCTGAGAACCCAGCTCATGCTGGCAGCAAGGCACCGATAAGATAACCTTAGCATTCCAAGAGACCGCTTTATAAAGTGCATAATCCGTTGCCGTGTCACATGCATGCAGTGTCACAACCATATCTACTTCTTCTTTTTCACTATATTCTTTAATATCACCTTGTAAAAAGACAAGGTTTTCATATCCGTATTTTTCTTTTAACCGATTACATGTTTCTATGATATCCTTTTTAAGGTCTAAACCAACAATATCTATATCATATTCATTCATTATTTTCAAATAATAATACATCGCAAATGTAAGATACGATTTTCC
>CAYPIB010000063.1:0-16352 GCA_964410675.1 uncultured Roseburia sp. | reverse complement strand
TAGACCATGTTTTGTTCTATGGACCACCAGGGCTTGGTAAAACAACACTAGCCGGGATTATTGCAAACGAGATGGAAGTAAATTTAAAGGTAACAAGTGGTCCGGCAATCGAAAAGCCGGGTGAAATGGCGGCGATTTTGAATAACTTGCAAGAGGGTGACTTATTATTTGTTGATGAAATACACCGTTTGAATCGTCAGGTAGAAGAAGTTTTGTATCCTGCCATGGAAGATTATGCGATTGATATAATCATTGGTAAAGGTTCCTCTGCCCGCTCAATTCGATTAGACCTGCCAAAGTTTACACTTGTTGGTGCAACGACCAGAGCAGGACTTTTAACCGCTCCTTTAAGAGATCGTTTTGGAGTCATTCACCGCCTGGAATTCTATTCGGTTGAAGAATTGACACAGATAATATTACATTCTGCGATTGTTTTAAACGTCAAAATCGAAAAACAAGGAGCAATTGAGCTTGCAAAGCGAAGTCGGGGCACACCCAGGCTTGCTAATAGAATGTTAAAAAGAGTTCGTGATTTTGCACAAGTGAAATACGATGGAGTCATTACGGAAACGGTCGCTGCAACAGCACTCGATTTGTTAGAAGTGGATAAATTAGGGTTAGACAGATTGGACCAAAACATATTAAAGACTATGATTGAAAAATTTAATGGCGGACCTGTCGGGTTAGATACACTAGCAGCTGCAATCGGAGAAGATGCCGGCACTTTAGAGGATGTTTATGAACCATATTTAATTATGAATGGACTCATTAACCGGACTCCAAGAGGCAGAGTTGTTACACAAAATGCCTATCTTCACTTCGGAATTTCAAATCCAAATGAATAAATTGTACAAAACTATTGTTTTCTTGTGTTTTTTTGTTATAATATATCTTGTATCATAAGGGGTGCGCAGGGGCATATGTTGTGCGTCAAGTCGGTGGTGAGGTGAAGATATGGCAACAAAAACAGATACAGAAGTAATAATTGGCGGCAAAGTTTTTACGCTTAGCGGGTATGAAAGTGAAGAATATTTACAAAAAGTCGCATTGTATATAAACAATAAGGTTACGGAATATAATCGGATTGATAATTTTCGCAGGCAATCTGTCGATGCACAAGGTGTACTATTACAATTAAATATTGCCGATGACTTTTTTAAAGCTAAAAAGCAACTTTCTTTGTTAGAAGAAGATATCAATAAAAAGGAACAAGAAATTTATGACCTAAAGCATGAATTAATTGCTTCTCAAATTAAACTGGAAAGTTTGGAAAAAGCCATGAAATCTATGGAAAACCAAATAAATGACAACGAAAAAAAGCTGATTCATTATGAGACAGCTTTAAAAGAATTTAAAAAGTAAAGAGATTTTGCTGTCTTCAAGGACAGCTTTTTCTATATGATAGGAAACCTTCGGTGGATGCACACTCGCGCAAAGCTGTAATCTGCCGCAGGGCGGCTGCGCTCGGCGCAAGATTCTGCAAAGCAGAATCTATTTATAATTCATAATTTAGGAGTATTGCATAATAATGATTGGAAATTCAGTAGAACTTTTAGCTCCGGCAGGAAATATGAAAAGCTTTTTTGCGGCGATTTTTGCAGGGGCAGATGCTGTATACTTAGGCGGCACTAAATTTGGTGCAAGGGCTTATGCAGATAATTTTTCAGATGAAGAATTGTGTGCAGCAATTTCTTATGCTCATTTATTCAATAAAAGAGTCTATCTGACTTTAAATACTCTTTTAAAGGATTCAGAATTAGAGCAGGTGATTCCTTATTTGAAGCCTCTTTACGAGGAAGGTCTTGACGGCATTATTGTTCAGGATTTTGGTGTCTGCCGGCTTTTAAAAGAAGCATTTCCAAATATGGAGCTGCATGCCAGTACCCAAATGACTGTCACTGGTTCGGAAGGTGCAAATTTATTAAAGCAATATGGATTTACAAGAATTGTGCCCGCAAGGGAGCTTTCATTTGCGGAAATTAAGCAGATAAAAAAGAATATAATTATAGAAATCGAAACATTTGTGCATGGTGCTATGTGTTACGCATATTCCGGCCAATGTTTATTCAGCAGTATGCTGGGTCATAGAAGTGGGAATAGAGGCCGATGTGCCGGTCCCTGCCGGCTTCCCTATGATGTTATTTTAAATGGCAGGCAGTTAAATTCTAAAAATGAGCAATATTTACTCAGTTTAAAGGATTTATGTACGATTTCGTTAATCCCACAGCTCATAGAAGCAGGAATTGATTCTTTTAAAATAGAGGGAAGAATGAAAAGCCCTGAATATGTTGCCGGTGTGACAAGCATTTATCGTAAATATATTGATTTCTATATAAAATTGAGACAAACAGGGAAGGAAAACAACTTTAAAGTTTCACCAGATGATTTAAAGCAATTAGAATCTCTCTATATTCGCAGTGGAATAGAAACAGGATATTATGAGAAGCATAATGGTGCTTCTCTTGTAACACTTACAAAGCCTTGCTATGAGACAGGCACCGAAGAAGAGATGGTACAAATTCGTCAGAAATATATCGATCAGAAGCTGACACATCTAATTGAAGGATGCTGTATCATGAAAAAAAATCAACCGGCAAGCCTTGTAATAAATTTAATTCATTCTAATACGAAAGTGTGTGTAGAAGGTGATATTGTAACCGAAGCTAAGAAAAGACCGCTTGATGATGAAACGATTATCAGGCAGCTCACGAAAACGGGAAATACTTATTTTGAGTTTGTTGATTTGAAATTAGATAAGGATGAAAATATATTTTATTCAATAAAAGCTTTAAATGACTTAAGACGACAAGCTTTAGATATATTAATGAACCAGCTTTTAAAGCCTTATAGGAGGAGTTTTCATGCCTAAAATTCATATTAGTATTGCAACCCTTCCACAGCTGGAAGCAGTCATTGAAATATGCCAAACGAATCCACCAAATAAGCTTTCCATTCATTCAGACTTATTATTATGGCTGTTAGATGAAAAGAATATCTTTCAAATAGAATTTCGTTTAAGAGAAATATTAGAATATATAAAAGAAAATAACATTGATCTTGCCATGACATTTCCTTCTGTCGTTCGTATTGGTACGGTGGAACGTTTAAAAAAATTGTTGTTTGTGCCAAAGAATGATTGGCTTTCAAATTATTTTTCGCAATATTTTGCCGGAAATCTGGAAATACTCGGCTTGCTTCTAAAAATGAAGGAAGAGTATCGTGACAGACAACAGAAATGGCGTATTGAGCACATATATGCCGATTATTCATTATATGCTTTTAATTGTGAAAGCCGTGCTTTTTTGGAGCAGTTTCAAATAAGCGGTTTTTGTCTGCCGTATGAATGGAGTCGTCATGAAATGAAGACTTGCTTTAAAAATATTTCTGAACGTGAGGCCAATGGCATAGAATGTATTGTTTATGGATACATTCCCCTAATGGAAAGCGCAGGCTGTGTTTTAAAAACAACCGGTAATTGCGAAAAAGATAAGAAGCTTGAAAAGGGAAGGCGTTTGAAAACGTTATATTTATTAGACCGCTATAAAAAACAACTCCCCGTAGTCATACATTGTGACCGCTGTGAAAATACTATCTATAATACGGTACCGTTTTCTTTGCATAAGGAATTTGAAGCTTTAAGAAATTTAGGTATTAAATATTTTCGTTTTCAATTTACAATAGAGACAAAGGAGGAAGCCTTTGCTATACTAAAAGGACATTTTCCTGAGAACGAATTTACGAAAGGGCATTTTGCAAAAGGTGTAGAATAGCCTTAAAGGAGAACAAAGTTATGGCTCATGTAATTTCAGATTTATCCAAATATGCTCTGGCAGTAATCATGGCTATCTACACATATGAATGTTTTGCTGTCTTTCGCTTCAACAACGAAGAGGATCGAAACGGGATTTATTTCAGACAGATATGCTGTATGTTTTTAGTACATTTTATTGGATTTGCTGCTATTTGTCTGGAAACAAGTGATATCAGTTATATCTTTTTCTATGGCTTTCAGCAAATTGCTTTATTTGCGACAATAGCCTTGTTTCAGACAATTTATAAAGATGCGAATCGATTAATCATTAATAATATGTGTATGCTGTTAGCAATTGGCTTTGTTATGCTGACAAGACTTTCTTATGAAAAATCAATCCGACAATTTAAGATTGTTGTTTTTTCTCTTATTATTGGACTGCTTGTGCCATTTTTCATTCGTAAACTAAAATTTTTAAAAAATCTTACATGGATTTACGGAGTCATTGGTGCCGGAATGTTGTTGCTTGTTTTGATTCTCGGTTCCATTACAAATGGTTCTAAAATATCCTTTACCTTATTAGGATTTACCTTCCAGCCTTCAGAATTCGTAAAAATTCTTTATGTGTTTTTTATTGCTGGTTTATTAACCGTTTCCAAAGATTTGATGCAGGTTGCAATCGTAAGCGGCGGAGCCGCAATTCATGTTATTATACTTGTGATTTCAAAAGATTTAGGTGGTGCTCTCATTTTCTTTGTTGTCTATTTGCTGATGGTTTTTATTGCTACCCGCAATTATTTATACCTTTTAATCGGGACAAGCGCAGGTGTCGCCGCCTCCTTCATAGCCTACCAGCTATTTCCGCATGTCAGGGTTCGAGTACTCGCATGGAAGGATCCTTTTTCTTATATTGACGGCGCCGGTTATCAAATATCACAGTCACTCTTTGCAATCGGAACAGGCGGCTGGTTTGGAATGGGAATTTATCAAGGAAAACCGTCGGCAATTCCTTTTGTTGAAGCGGACTTTATTTTTTCCGCAATCGCAGAGGAGTTCGGGATTATTTTTGCATTGTGTCTGATTTTGGTTTGTGTCAGTTGCTTTTTAATGTTTATGAACATTTCCATGAAAATCAAAGATGAATTCTATCGCTATATTGCAGTAGGGCTCAGTATTACTTATATATTCCAAATATTTTTAACAATCGGAGGAGGAACCCGGTTTATTCCATTAACGGGTGTTACATTGCCTTTAGTCAGTTACGGCGGAAGCAGTGTGCTTTCAACTATTATAATGTTTTCAATTATTCAAGGCCTATATACTATTCGCTCAAAAAAAGGAGTAAGGGATGAGAAAGAATAAGACAGAAGAAATATCGTTAGAAGTAAACGAAAAAACCGCAGCTAAAAAAAGAAGACGGCAAAACAGAGAAACTATGATTGTCAGTTATTTTTTTGTATTTATTATGCTCTGTATAATAGGTAATATCGTTTATTTTGAGGCGACACAAAGTGAAACAATAATTAATAACAGCTATAATACAAGACAGGAGCTTTTAGCATCACAAAATATCAGAGGAAAAATACTTTCTAAAGATAGAGATATACTTGCAGAAACCATCGTTGATTCAAGCGGAAATGAAACAAGGTCCTATCCCTATGATAATTTATTTGCACATGTAGTAGGATATTCCACAAAAGGAAAAACAGGAATAGAAGCGATGGCAAATATACACCTGCTGACTTCGAATGCCTTTATTGGCGAAAAAATTAAAAATGAGATAGACGCTTCGAAAAATTATGGTGATAACATTGTATCAACCTTGGATGTTTTATTGCAGGAAACCGCTTATCGTTCGCTTGGTGTCTATGCCGGTTCCATTGTTGTATCAGAACCAAAAACCGGAAAAATATTGGCAATGGTTTCTAAGCCGGATTATGACCCGAATCAAATCGCAGCGATTTGGGAAGACGTTATTGCAGATGAGAATAGCAGCATACTAGTTAACCGCTCTACACAAGGTTTGTATCCTCCGGGCTCCACGTTTAAAATTATAACTGCTCTTGAATATTTCCGCGAAAATAATGGAAATGTCGACAGCTATTCTTATAATTGTAACGGCAGTTATGTGAGCAGTGACGGGCATAAAATCAATTGCTACCATAAAACAAAGCATGGACATGTGGATTTTCGAAAAGCTTTTGAAAAATCATGCAATTCGTCATTTGTAGATATCGGACTTTCCCTCAATTTAAATACAATGACACAGACAACAAATGAATTATTGTTTAATACGCAGCTTCCAACAAACCTTGTTTCAAATCAAAGCAGTTATGTTCTAGCCGAGGGTGCCGAACAATATGATGTGATGCAAACGGTAATCGGACAAGGAAAAACTCAAATGACGCCGCTGCATTTAAATCTTATTACATGTGCAATAGCAAATGAAGGTGAGGCAATGCGGCCCTATGTCATCGACCACATTGAAAGTTACAAGGGAGCAACTGTAAAGCAATATTCGAAAACCTCTGCCGGAAATATTATGACAGCTGATGAAGCAGCTTTCTTAAAAGAAATCATGGTCGGTGTTGTCGAAAAGGGAACAGCAAGTAAATTAAAAGGACTTTCTTACACAGCTGCCGGAAAAACAGGTTCTGCTGAGTACAATGCAGCAAAAGGGGAAAGCCATGCTTGGTTTACCGGCTTTGCACCAGCGGAAGATCCGCAAATTGCCATTACAATTATTGTTGAAGGCGCCGGAAGCGGTGGTGATTATGCCGTACCGATTGCTAAACGAATATTTGATTCATACTTCTCTAAATATTAACTATCTTTTTTTCGTTTTTTAAGATATAATCAAAGAGTATAGGAGGTTATAAATTTATGTTTGATCAGATATTTGGAAATTGTTTAGTGGCTTCTAATTTACTTACACAAGAGCAATTGACAGAGGTAATTGAAGCCGAAAAAAGTATACGTGTAAAATTAGGGTTTTTAGCAGTTGCAGAAAAACTTATGACTTCAGAACAAGCAGATGAAGTGAACAGACTTCAAGCAATTATGGACAAACGCTTTGGAGATATTGCAGTGGATAAGGGATATCTGACAGAAGAACAAATTTCCCAGCTGCTAAAAAAGCAAGGAAATATTTATATAACTTTTGTACAAACATTAATTGATAAACACTATCTTACACTGGATGAAGTAGAAGAAGAACTGAATAAATATCAAGAAGACCAAGGATTTACTCATTCAGATATGGATGATTTAGTTAGCGGTGATATTGACAGGACCGTTAAATTATTTTTACCGAATAACAGTGAGCAATGTAATAAATTATGCGGTCTTACCATACGTACAATCATAAGATTAATTGACAGAGGGGCATATGTTTCGAAAGCCTTTTTAACAGATGCTTTTGAGGCTGATAACTTTGTCATGCAGGAAGTTCAAGGTGATTTTAATTTTTGTGCAGGTTTTGCCGGTACGAATAGCAATTTACTTGCAATCGCCTCTATCTTTGGACAGGAAGATTTTGAAACTGTTGATATGGATGCACTGGATGCAGTGGGTGAGTTTACAAATTGTATTAATGGTCTATATGCATCGGAAATAAGCCGGGATAATATAAAAGCCGATATGCTCCCACCAGAGTTCTATGAAAGGCCGGTTAAAATTACCGGACGACAATTTTGTGTGTTTCCGATTATAATTAATGAAAATATCATTCATTACATTCTGGCAGTAGATACGCATATTACAGTGTCTGAATAGTATTATAGTAGTAGAAGCAAATAATTTGGAGGAAGGTATGGCTAAAATATTAATTGTAGATGATTCTAGAACATCTCGTAAAATTTTAAAAAATATATTAGAAGAAAATGGGCATGAAATAATTGGAGAAGCTGTCAATGGTTTAACCGGCATCGAAAAATGCAAGGAATTAAAACCAGATTTAGTTACAATGGATATTACAATGCCGCAAATGGATGGAATTGAAGCATTAAGACAAATAATGGAGTATGATAAAGAGTTAAAGGTAGTTATGGCTACAGCTGCAGGTCAAAAGGAAAAGATACTGCAAGCCATTAAAATTGGTGCGGTTGAATACATATCCAAGCCTTTTGAGCCTGATCAGGTTATAAAAACGATAAACAGTATATTATCTCATTAAGGGTTGATTTCTTCCTGTAAATGCTCTATACTTGTTTTTAAGTCATAGAGACACACCATAACAGGAGGAATTGCAATGATAGAAGCAACGAGCTGTGGCGGTGTGGTTATTTTTCGAGGCAAAATACTGCTTTTGTACAAGAATTTTAAAAACAAATATGAAGGCTGGGTATTGCCAAAAGGAACTGTTGAACCTGATGAAGAGTATAAGGAAACAGCATTAAGAGAAGTATTAGAAGAGTCAGGTGCAAAAGCCTCTATCATTAAATATATTGGAAAAAGCGAATATACTTTCACTGTGCCGGAAGATACAGTCACTAAAGAAGTCCACTGGTATTTAATGATGGCAGACAGCTATTACAGTAAACCACAGCGTGAAGAATTTTTTGTAGATTCAGGTTTTTATAAGTACCATGAAGCATATCATCTGTTAAAGTTTACAAATGAAAAGCAAATACTGGAAAAAGCTTATAATGAATACTTAGATTTAAAAAAAGCTAATTTATGGGGCAGTAAGAAGTATTTTTAATGAATATAACAGCTTAAAATTAAGACTATCGATTTATAAATAATCGGTAGTTTTTTATATCATCGAAAAGCCCTCTTTGTTCTTTTCAAAAAATCATGTTATGAAATCAGCTTAGCTTGGGCAAACTCTCTATGTCCTGATTATATTTTTCAAATTGGGGTTCCTTAAAATTAATACAAGCTTAAAATGTTGCTATATGATTTATTAAAAAATTATGGTATACTGGAAAAAAATAGGCAAAAGTGAGTGGTAATATGATGTTTTACAGCAAGCTGTATTGTGATGAACATATTGCAAGACGAAAAAATAAAGTGATTCGAAAACTGCGTAGAAATGCTGGACAAGTACATTTGTTTTTAATTACAATAGCTGAGAATGATAACCTATTTGAAATTCTTCATTGTGCAAATTTAAAGCAGCCCTATTATCCAAAGAAAGATTTAAAAATTGTTGGACTGGCTTCAAACTATAACGCAGCTGTTAATCTTGTAATTTCCATGATTCATGATTTTTCTAGCAAGTATCATACGTATCATTTTAAAGAAAGTCTCCTTTTGGAGGAGGAACAAAAATGGCGGTCCTATTAACAATACTAAAAATAATTGGCATTGCATTGCTTGTAATTCTGCTTATTATTTTATTGGCAATTTTATGTATACTCTTTTGCCCGGTCCGTTATTATATCGAAGGACAAAAGAAAGAGAGTACTTATCTTACTTTTAAGTTTACATGGCTATTTCCGGTTTTATATGTGAAAGGCGGCTATGAAAAGGATTTATATACGAGAATCCGGCTGTTTGGTATAAAAGTATTTGATTCTATGAAACAAGAGCTCAAACAGCAGAAAACAAAAAAGCAAAAGAAGAAACGACATAAAAAAACAAAGTCATCCAAAGAAGAGAATACTTTTACAGAGCCATCAGCTTCTTTAGAGCCTGATACGCCAAAGGAAAACTTAAATAATACGGATGCCAAACAAAATTTACAGACAGAGGATATAGAAGAAAAAGCTCAAAATGAAGAAGAATTTGAACAGGAATTTTCAGGTTTTGGAAGTAAAATCCGTGTATTTATTAAAAAAATATTTGAAATAGTTAGGAATATAAAGTACACTATAATCAAATGGAAAAAGAGTATTATAGCTTTTAAAGAAAAAATACTGCAAATAAAAGCAACGAAAGATTGGTACGTTGAAGTATTTTCACGTGAGGAAAGTAAACGGGCGATTCAAAAGGGAAAAAATATACTAGCCAAAATTCTCAAACACATTGCTCCTAAAAAGGGAAGCGGTAAAATCGAGTTTGGCTTTGAGGATCCTGCAGCAACCGGAGAAGTACTTGGAATAATTAGTATGTTTTATGCTTTTTATGGGAATCATATTGATGTAATTCCCAATTTTGAAAACACTAATATGCTTTTAGCTGATTTTTATATAAAAGGACGTATTCGCGTATTCTTTTTATTAAAATGTGCTTGGATTGTTTTTTTTGATCAGGATATTAGACAATTATATCAGACGTTAACAGGAGGAAGGTCCAGTGAATGATGGAAATAATTTTAGTAATGTTGTTAGTTCCTTAATGAAAGGAATGGAGGCGTTTTTAACTACGAAAACAGTAGTTGGGGAAGCAACTCAGCTTGGAGATACGATAATTTTACCGCTTGTCGACGTGTCATTTGGAGTCGGTGCCGGTGCTAGTGCCAATGATAAAAAAAGCGGAGGCGGCGGCGGCATGGCTGGAAAAATGTCTCCAAGTGCAGTATTGATTATTAAAAATGGACAAACCAGATTAGTCAACATTAAAAATCAAGATACAATCACAAAGGTGATTGATATGGTTCCTGACTTAATTGACAGATTTACGGAGCAAAAAGAAAAAAGCAGTGTAACAGATGAAGAAGCTGTAGACATTGCATTTCCAGATGATTTGGAGTAAGCTTTATATTTATCAGAAAAAAACGGACAGACATTTTTTTATAAACAGAGCATATGATATGATAGAGTAACTGTTTATAGAAGGTGGTAATATGAATAAAATAATTGGGTTTACGTGTATCATGATTGCCATCGGTATGTTACTTATGATGTTCATTGAACATACATTAGTTGCGTTTATTCTGGTTATATTATTGTTGATTGTAGGATATAATCTGTTTTGTTGTTAAAAGTGACGGAGACTATAATTTATGAAAAATACACCGGAGACATTTAAGAATCCAGAATTATCACAAACCTGGCACTTTAAAGATAATACTCATATTGAGTCAGAAATGTTAAAACTGGAAGAAAAGTTGAAAAAGCTGGAAAATGAAAAAAGTGAATTTAAAAGAGAAATTAAAAAAGCTGCTCATAGAATAAAAATTGAAAATGAGCGCTTAAAACAAGAACGTAAATTCATGGATATTAAATTTAAAATATTGGAAGACGGTTTTGTTAAGCTTACTGCAGAACAAGAATTATTTGAGAAAGAAAAAAAGAAATTCAAAAAAGAAAATACTTACAAGAAATATAAGTACTATAAAAATCAGCAAGATAACCACTTTTATGATTCTAACGACGAATTTGAGGGTGGAATTTTTTCAGATGATATTTTCTTTTTTAAAGGAGTGACAAACTCACTTGGCTTAAAAAAGCGTTACAAGGACTTAATTAAAATTTTTCATCCTGATAATTTATTTGGCGATAATGAAACAATTGTTAAAATTAATCATGAATATGATAAGATGAAAGAGTTAATGAACTATAATCAAAAGTGCAGAAAATAAAAAAGATTGTGGAAATCACAATCTTTCGTTATTTAAAAAAATATTTACTGTAAATCCTATTCAATAAGATACAAAAAGGAATCTTGTTGCCAAGATTCCTAAGCCTCACTATAAATAGAAGACAGACATTACTTATGCTCTTTCGACTCTGCCTGATTTTAAGCAAGCAGTACAAACATGAATTTTCTTTGCATTTCCATTTACTTTGCATCTTACATTTTTAACATTTGAACTCCAAATTTTATTGGATCTTCTATGAGAATGACTTACTGCATTACCAAAATGTACGCCTTTGCCACAAACATCACATTTAGCCATTTGATAGCACCTCCTAACTTGAAATTAGCCATTAAAGGCTCACAACACGAATATTTTATCAGATAAAGAGTAATATTGCAAGCGGTAATTTATAATGTTTTTTTAATTTTTTACCTTTATTTAGAAACTTTGTTTCCTTTTTTAAAAAAATCGGTTATAATCTATAATAAGTATGAAATAAAGGGAGGTCCACCAGATGAAAAGTATGATGAATACGCATCTTGGCAATATTGAAATTGATAGTGATGTAATTGCCAATTATGCTGGAAGTGTGGCTGTAGAATGTTTTGGCATTGTTGGAATGGCAAGCGTAAATGTAAAAGATGGGTTGGTAAAGCTCTTAAAAATGGATAGTCTTGCAACAGGTATTACTGTTTTTGTTAATAATTCCAAGCTTACAATAGACTTTCATTTGATCGTAGCATATGGAGTTAATATTTTAACAGTTTCGGATAATCTTATTAGTAATGTAAAGTACAAAGTAGAAGAATTCACAGGACTTCAAATAGAAAAATTAAACATCTTTGTTGAAGGTGTTCGTGTGATCGATTAAGGAGGATATTTCAGTGGCAACAAGTTCAATCGACGCTAAGACACTTTCAAAAATGTTCTTAGCTGGTGCAAAAAATCTTGAGATAAAAAAAGAGTATATTAACGAATTAAATGTTTTTCCGGTTCCGGACGGTGATACCGGTACAAATATGACATTAACGATAATGTCCGCAGCAAGAGAAGTGGCAGCTCTTTCAGACAATCCGGACATGAAACAACTCTCAAAAGCAATTTCATCTGGTTCATTAAGAGGTGCTAGAGGTAACTCAGGTGTTATTCTTTCTCAATTATGCAGAGGTTTTTGTAAAGTAATCAGCAATGAACAAATGATTTCGATTCCAGTTTTAGCAATTGCTGTAGAAAAGGCTGTTGAGTCAGCATATAAGGCTGTTATGAAACCAAAAGAAGGTACTATTTTAACAGTTGCAAAGGGAATTGCTATAAAAGCAAAGGAACTGGCACATACAAATGATATGGAAGTATTTTTAACCGAGTGTATTGCCTATGGCGATGAAGTGTTATCTAAAACACCGGATATGCTTCCGGTATTAAAGCAGGCAGGCGTAGTTGATTCGGGCGGCCAAGGACTGATTGAAGTTTTAAAGGGATGTTTGAAGGCATATAGAGGTGAAGAGATTGATTTAACCTTCGACCTTGTGTCTGCCGGACTACCTAAGATTTCCGTTGACAGTCTTGCTGCTGATACTGCTCATATTAAATTTGGTTACTGCACCGAATTTATTATTATGTTAAATAAAACCTTTAATATAAAAAAGGAAATGAACTTTAAGGATTTCCTAGAATCAATCGGAGATTCTATAGTCGTTGTTGCAGATGATGAGATTGTAAAGGTACATGTGCATACAAATGACCCTGGTATTGCAATACAGCGTGCCTTAACATATGGCGGCTTATCCAATATAAAAATTGATAATATGCGCTTAGAGCACCAGGAAAAGTTATTTAAAGAAGCAGAAAAGAAACAGTCCGAAAACAGTGCTAAACCAAAAGATTCTATTCTTCAAAGCGAAACAGTAAATAAACAGCCAAAGGAAGTCGGCTTTATATCGGTTTCTATTGGAGAGGGTTTAAATGAAATTTTAAGAGATTTAGGCGTAGATAAAATAATTGAAGGCGGTCAGACTATGAATCCCAGCACGGATGATATTCTGAGTGCAATCGAAGAAGTAAATGCAAAAAATATATTTATTTTTCCAAACAACAAAAATATTATTCTTGCAGCAAATCAGGCACAATTTTTAGTTAAGGATAAGAGAGTTATTGTAATACCGACCAAAAATATTCCGCAAGGTATTACTGCTATTATTAATTATGTTCCGGATTTATCTGTTGATGAAAATATGGAAACAATGATACAAGAAATTGAGAATGTAAAAACCGGTCAGGTAACATATGCGGTCAGAAACACTGTAATTGATGAAAAGGTGATTAACGAAAGTGATATTATGGGTATTGGCGATCATGGTATTTTGGCTGTTGGCCAGAAAGTATCCGAAACTACTATAGAAATGGTAGAAGACATGATTGGTGATGACGAAGTCGAACTAATCAGTATTTATTATGGCGAAGATATAAGAGAAGAGGATGCACAGAAGTTAAGAAAAGAAATCGAGCAGCGTTATTCTGAGTGTGATGTAGAATTACAGTTTGGCGGACAGCCGATTTACTATTATATTATTTCAGCAGAATAAAGATATGGATTTTAAAACAGAGATAACAGCGTTAAAGGGCATTGGAAACAAAAATGCCCTTTTATTTAAGAAATTGAATATCCAGACCCTCGGTGAGCTTATTCAGCACTTTCCAAAAGATTTTGAAAGCTTTGAGGAGCCGCTAAAAGTGGACAGCCTTCCGGTTAACCGCAGGGCTTCTTTTGTTGGTAAAATATGCAAAGAACCTTCCGTTCTTTATCGCAAGGGAAAGTCAATCTTAACTTTTTATGCTTCTGATGAAACCGGAACCGTTAAGATAACTTATTTTAATATGCCATATTTGAAGAAAACATTATCAGTGGGCAGTTTACATGTTTTTTATGGCACGATACGGTCAAATAACAGCAGCCTTTATTTGGAACAGCCACGCATGATTCAACCGGCTGTATATGAAGAACTTTTAAAAGAGTTACAGCCGATTTATGTAAAAACAAAGGGACTGTCGAATGATACACTAAAAAAATACATTAAAATGGCGCTGGAACATATAGATGAAACAGAAGAGTTTCTGCCGGATGAAATCATCGATACCCAAAAGTTCCTTCCCTATCTGGAAACGTTAAGGCTCATTCATATGCCGCCAAATCGAGAAAGTATATACAAGGCTAAAAGAAGGCTTGCATATGAAGAATTCTTTTTCTTTATGTTATCCCTAAAATATTTAAAAGAAGAATTCAGTGTGCAGCCTAATGCAAAGCAAATGCTTCCGACAGCTCAAATTAAAATTTTGATAGAATCGCTTCCTTACAGGCTTACCGATTCACAAAAGAGGGCATATGAAGAAATAGAAGCGGACATGTGTGAAGGCAGGATACTAAACCGGCTGTTACAGGGGGATGTTGGATCAGGTAAAACAATTGTTGCTGTTCTGGCTCTTTTACTAACTGTGACAAACGGCTGTCAAGGTGCCTTTATGGTGCCGACCGAAGTACTTGCGCTGCAGCATTTTGATACCATTTCACAAATGTGTCGCGAATATCATCTTCCTTTTCGCCCAGTATTATTAGTCGGTTCCTTAACAGCTAAAAATAAGCGTGAGGCGAAACAATTAATAGCAGACGGCACTTATAATCTCGTAATCGGCACTCATGCTCTTTTAGAAGACAATGTTGTATTTTTAAACCTTGGACTTGTTATTACCGATGAGCAGCATCGGTTTGGCGTTGCGCAAAGAGAGAGTCTTACTAAAAAGAGCAAAAATGTTCATACGTTAGTCATGTCAGCAACACCGATTCCAAGGTCACTGGCAATCATCTTATACGGAGAATTGGATATTTCCACGATACCTGAGCTTCCGGCAAACAGGCTTCCGATTAAAAATTGTGTTGTCGGAACAAATTTTAGAAGCAAGACTTATCAATTTATTGAAAAGCAGGTGCAAGAAGGGCGTCAGGCATATATTATTTGTCCCATGGTTGAAAGTGGTATTATGGACGAACTTGAAAATGTAGTTGAATATACCGATAAACTAAAAAAGGAACTTGCCCCCCATATTCAAATTGCTTATTTGCACGGAAAAATGCCCGCCACTAAAAAAAATCATATTATGGAAGAATTTTCTGCGGGTATCATCCAAGTACTTGTTTCTACAACGGTAATCGAGGTTGGTATTAATGTCCCAAATGCAACTGTAATGGTTGTAGAGAATGCAGATCGCTTCGGTCTTTCTACACTTCATCAATTAAGGGGGCGTGTCGGAAGAGGAGAGCATCAATCTTATTGTGTTTTTATTGATACAAAAGAAAATTCCCGCTCCAAGGAAAGACTTGCAATTTTAAATCAATCAAATGATGGTTTTTACATTGCAAACGAAGACTTAAAACTAAGAGGTCCCGGAGATTTGCTTGGTATTATGCAAAGCGGTGAATTTGCTTTTAAAATAGCAGATATTTATTCCGATGCAGATATGCTAAAGGCTGCTTCAGCAGATGTAAATAAATTGTTAGCAAGGGATCCTAGTTTAGCAGATGAAAAATATAAATTATTAAAGAAGCGGCTGATTGAACAAATTGACAGGCAGTATGGAAAGACAATCTAATACTGCAAGTATAAAATATGATAATTTACTGGAAATTCCATTCCAAATATATTACAATAATATAACATGTAAAAGATAGCTTTAGCTTAGGAGGATTTAATGAAGAAAATTGCGGTCATGACTGACAGTAACAGTGGAATAACACAGAAAGCGGCAAAAGAATTGGGTATTACCGTGCTGCCGATGCCGTTTATGATTAATGAAGATACTTATTTTGAAGATATATCCTTAACCCAAGAACAGTTTTATGATAAATTAGTTGGCGGAGATAATATCTCTACCTCACAGCCATCACCAGAGGATTTAATGAAGCACTGGAGTATGCTGCTCGAAGAATATGATGAGGTTGTGCATATTCCAATGTCAAGCGGTCTTAGCAGCGCCTGTGCAACTGCACTGCTGCTTGCCGAGGAGGACGATTTTGCCGGAAAAGTTTTTGTTATTAATAACCAGCGCATTTCTGTAACCCAGAGCCAATCTGTCATGGATGCT
>CAYPIB010000062.1:12444-16410 GCA_964410675.1 uncultured Roseburia sp. | reverse complement strand
CATACCACCTGCAACTACGATATCTGCATCTCCTGCCATAATCATCTGTGCTGCCATATTTACACAGTTAAGACCGGAACCGCAAACAACGTTAATGGTAACTGCTGGTACTTCAATCGGTAAGCCTGCTTTAATAGTAGCCTGACGTGCTACGTTCTGTCCAAGTCCAGCTTGAATAACACATCCCATATACACCTGGTCTACTGCATCTGGTGCAACACCAGCTCTGTTTAAAGCTTCCTTAATAACGATTGCGCCAAGATCCGCTGCCGGCACTGTGCTTAAGGAACCACCCATTGTACCGATAGCTGTACGGCATGCACCTGCTAAAACTACTTTTTTTGCCATTTTTTTCTTTCCTCCGTTATTATTTATTTTAAATTTTTATAAGTTTAAATAGCTTTGGCAATGATTGTTATTTTTTTATCATTGTCCGCTCTCCTATTCTAACATAGCCTCTTATTTTTTGCAATGTGTTTTTGCAGATTTAAAATCAGTTTTTGACAAAAATAAACGCCTTAAATGTTTGTCCGCATTTAAGGCGCCAGCCTGTCCCATTGCTTATGAATTTATACTTCCGGTTCAATCAATCCGTATGTGTTTCCTTTCCTTTTGTAAACGACATTCACCTCATCTGTTTCCGCATTATTAAAGACAAAAAAGCTATGTCCTAAAAGTTCCATCTGAATACATGCATCTTCAGGATACATTGGTTTAATGTCAAACCGCTTCGTACGGATAATTTTAACTTCCTCATCATCCATATAATCTTTTTCCAAGAAATCCTTTTGGAAGAAGTGCATGCTATGCTTTTGACCTGCCAGCTTATTTTTATACTTTTTAAGCTGTCTTTCAATAATCTCTTCTACTAAGTCAATGGATACGTACATATCATTACTTACCTGCTCCGAACGAATGATATTTCCTTTTACAGGTATGGTCACTTCAATCTTTTGCCTTTCTTTTTCTACACTTAGGGTTACATGTACTTCTGTCTCGGGAGTAAAATACTTTTCTAACTTTCCGATTTTATCCTCCACTGCACTTCTAAGTCCTTCGGTAACATCGATATTTTTGCCCAAAATTATAATCTTCATGCTGCCCATTCCTTTCTATAATAGAGTCCTTTTACAATATATCAAAGAAAATATTGATATCTCTTGTGAAGACATTATATCATAAATGGCATAAATTTTCCAATAATTTTACATAGTTGTTACATATTTTTTCACATTAAAAAAGTCAATACTTTTTCGACTTTATTCTACAAAAAAGGGAACTTTATGATATATATACAAAACATCCGTTCATGAAGTTACCATAATTCCTCTTATTTTTACTTTATTTTTCTGTGGATAATGTGTACAACTCCGTGTATAACTAGTTAAACCCCTAAAATACTGCTTTTCTTATGTGGATATCTTTTCGACATCATTTTCCCGCTTTTTCCAACTTCTTCTGCTAATTTGTGCAACTTGTCATGCTGCTTCAACCGTCATTTATTTAAAGGTTTATTTTAAAAATATAATTATATACAATTACGTTTTTGTGCAAATAAAAACCCCACAGGTATTAAAATACCCATGGGGAAACATTGTTTTCTTAGAAAATACGTCTTACAGACAATACCTGCTTATAACCTGCATTTGAAATTTTAATACCTGTAGCCGCAGTACTGGCATGAACAATTTGTCCGCCACCGATATAAATTCCAACATGACCGGAATAACATACAATATCGCCAGGCTGAGCGTTTCCAAGTCCGCCTACATTCGCACCTACACCTCTAAGTGCACCTGATGAGTGAGGCAGGGATACACCAAAGTTCGCATAAACACTCATTACGAAACCGGAGCAGTCCGCACCATTTGTCAAGCTTGTACCACCATATACATATGGATTACCAACAAACTGTGTTGCAAAACCTGCAACTGAGCTGCCTCTGCCGCTGCCGCCTACTGCTTTAACACCGCCGGAATTATTGCTCTTCTTGCCGCTCTTTTTATCTGCTGCAGCATTTGCCGCCCTAACTGACGCCTGTTCTTTTTCAATTCTGGCTTCTTCTTCTGCTTTAGATTCAGCCCTGACAAATTCGGTAGAAAGTGATACGAAATCAGTGGATACATATCCCTCTCCTTCTTCCACAGATACTTTTACCCATCCGTCTGTTACGCCTTCCTCTAGTACTGTGAGCTCGCCGCCTTCTTCTATCATTCCTATAACCGAAGAATCCGTTGAAGAATTCTCTCTCGCAAATAAAGTCATTGTATTCGATTTGGCAATACGCTTGCCAACTTCCGGTGCAAGCTCTTTGGCAGCGTCGCCTGTTACTACATACTCTGCCTTAACATATCCTGTTACACTGCCTGATTGAATCTGATACCAGCCGCCATCTGCTTCTGCTATAAATTCACCAACAGATTTATCATAAAGCTTACCAATGATTTCGCCCTCTTCACTTGGTTCGCTTCTTACATTCACATAATCATTTACTTTGGCAATCGCTAAATTAGAAAACTCGTCTGCTGAAGCCGCTGCTGCTGCTGCTCCTGTCTGTGCTGTTTCCTTTGCCGCTAAATTAACACCTGCATCGGCTCCTACATTTAACTCAACATCTACCATAGCTTCTTCTTTTTCTTTCACTTCACGCTTAACTACATCAAATGAACTTCCTTCATTTAAAGTAAGTGCCGCCCCTGCAACCGGTAAGGTTCCTGATAAGGCCGATGCTTCTGTATGTAAGGTAGAACCTGAAACTGCCATTATTACGCTAAATACGCATGCTGCAATTTTTATACTCTTGTTAATCATATTGCCTCCCTGTTGTTACAAACATTAATATATTTGTTACAAAATTGTTACATCCGTAGACAAATATATCATCTTTTGTAATAATTGTCAAGGCATTTTGCTTGAATTATGACAATTTAGTACAGGAATTTTCTACCATTTTATACATTTATATATTTCTCAGCTGAGGCAACTGCATTTGCACCATCTGCAACAGCCGTAACAATTTGCCGCAGTCCCTTTGTCCGCACATCACCTGCCGCAAAAAAGCCCGCTTTACTCGTCACACAATCTTCCTGAGCGATAATATATCCCTTCTCATCTCTTTCTACAAAATCTTTTAAATTTTCAGTTCCCGGAACCATGCCGACAGCAATAAAAACGCCTTGGAGAGGATACTCCTTCTGCTCATTTGTTTTCTTATTTAATATGGATACACTTTCTACCTTATCTGCTCCATTTATACAAGTAACAACACTGTCCCATAAAATTTCTACATTAGCTAATTTAAACAATGCTTCCTGAAGACTTTTTGCTGCCCTTAGTTCATCTCTGCGATGCACTAGATAAACCTTTTTACTTGAACGTGCTAAAAAAATTGCATCCTCCACCGCAACATCAGATCCACCCACTACGGCTACTGTCTTGTCTTTAAAAAAAGCACCGTCACAAGTTGCACAATATGAAATTCCCATTCCAGCCAGCTCTTCTTCACCCGGTACATTTAATTTGGCATGCTTGGCTCCGGAGGCATAAATAACTGTTTTTGCTATAAAGCTCTCCTCCTCCGTAAAAACTTCCATGAAATCTCCGCGGTCAGAAATTTTATAAACTTCCCCCTCCTGCATAGAAACATTTAAGTTTTCAGCATGCTCTTTAAACTTCATGCCAAGTTCAAAACCGCTGACACCCGGAAGGCCTAAATAATTATCCACTTCGTATGTGGAAAGCACTTGTCCGCCCGGCATTCCGGATTGGTCAATCACTAATACATTTAAGCCTGCTCGAACACCATAAACTGCGGAAGACATACCTGCCGGACCCGCGCCGATTATTATAATATCATATACTTTTTCCATCGCTTGTCTCCTCTATTTTAATCCTTTGTTTTATCCATTTTAGTGTATCAGTTTTCCCAAATAAATGCAATTTTATTCCCTTTGTAAGTTTTCCTTT
>CAYPIB010000062.1:1525-12344 GCA_964410675.1 uncultured Roseburia sp. | reverse complement strand
TACTCTATTTCATGCACTTGCTTTATCGGCGACATGAGTGACTATACTTTTGTAGAATCCTGTTTTAATCAGATAGCTGATGCTAATCGACACTTGGATATTTTAATCAATAACGCCGGAATCTCTTATGTCGGTCTTTTACAGGACATGAAAATAGAAGCGTGGCACCGGTTACTCTCTACGAATCTCTCTTCCGCCTTTTATACAAGCCGGCTGGCGATTCCAAATATGCTAAAGCATGGAAACGGCCACATAATTAATATTTCTTCCGTATGGGGGATTGCCGGCGCTTCTATGGAAGTTGCTTATTCTGCAGCCAAAGGAGGACTTAACAGTTTTACAAAAGCTCTGGCAAAAGAACTGGCACCCAGCAGCATAAGAGTAAATGCCATTGCTCCCGGTATGATTGATACAGATATGAACAACTGCTTTAGTCCCGAGGAAAAGTCAGCTATTACTGAGGAAATACCGATTGGCCGCATGGGAACAGCCGAGGAGGTCGGTGAGCTTGTTTTACAACTAATAAAAAGTCCGGCCTATCTGACCGGACAAATCATTTCTTTAGACGGAGGCTGGTTATAATTCTGCCAGCTTCTCGATAAATTTTTCAACCTCTATCCATGCCTTTCTTGATTCCGGCATAAGCAGCATTGCTCTTTGAAATACATGAAACATTCCCTCATACTTGCTGAAACGCACTTTAACTCCCACATCCTTAGCCAGCTTTGCGACCGATACGGAATCACTTAACAGCATTTCATGGGTTCCAACCTGAATCAGCATTGGCGGAAATCCTGTAAAATCACCAAACAGCGGAGAAATATAAGGGGTTTTTGGATCAATATTTTTAAAATATGAGCCATCATAAATGAGGCTGTCTTTTGTATTTCCAAATACGGGGTCAATTTCATAATTTTCTGTATAGGAAGCCCCTCCTGCCGTTAAATCAGTCCATGGAGACATGGCGACAATGCCTCCCGGAAGTTTTTCATTATTGTCTCTTAAATACATGCAAAGAGCCATCGCTAAACCGCCCCCTGCCGAATCACCGCCTAATATAATCTGCTTTGCTTCATACCCTTTCTCAAGCAGCCAGCGAAATGCCGCTGTCGCATCTTCAAGCGCCGCCGGATACGGATGTTCCGGAGCTACCCGATAATCAATCGATAAAACAGCGCAACCCTTGCCGGCTCCACTATATAAGATGCCCTGTGAACGATGTGCATTTCTAAGACGTCCTACATAACCGCCGCCATGCAGCTGAAGTACAACAAGGTCCTCTCTCTTGTTATTCGGCTCCAAAAATTCCATATCAAATGCTTCCATAAAAATAATTGTATTTCGAAACCCTTCCGGACACTTCCAAGACGGCTCTATTATTTTATTACGCAATTCACCATTTTTGATTTTCTGTCCAATTAGTCTATCCGAATTTAAATGTGCGACAATTTCCCTTAAAATTTTTCCACGGATACTCACTTCTTTATCCGACATAATGCACCTCATTTATATGTGAAACTTTCTTTTCAGCTCATTCCACGCCTTCTTATCTCCAATTAATATTGTTCCAAGGAAAATAACAACCGAGCTTAAAAATGCTATAAACATTAAAATCGGTTTTTGAATTAAACCAAACTGGTACAATATAACACCAATCAGTCCAAAAAGCATCATCGTAATCTGTAAGCTTATATAGCTCTGCCAATTCTCATTATTTACTATCATTAAAATGATTATTGCTAAGTTAACTAAAATAATAACACTTGGCATTACATAGTCAACTGACCAGCCGCTATATCCGATAACAAAATCTATCAAAATCGTAAATAAAACAATACAGACTGCCTGCATCGCTATCTTTAGTACATGTCCATAGTTGCTGTTATCTACAAAAAAGTTCAGTACTATAAACAAATACACAAATACACCGCCACAAATAACAGACCACCAGTGTCCCGAAAAAGTAAGGGTGTTGATAATAACCAAAAGGCTCTCAAGCAAAATCGCAATAATTATATATATTCTTCCAATAATTTGAAAAAGCTTTGTCCTAAGCCTTACATCCGGATACATCGCCTTCTTGTTCTCCTCGCCTTGTTGTTCTAATACATTATTACAAAGAGGACAAATAATTGTTTTATCTTCTATCCAAACATTGCACCGATTACATTTACCCATAATACACCCCATTACTCTCTATTTTGACATCAACGCCTTCTTGTGCGAGTATTCTAAAAAAAGCCTTTTGGATGGAAGCATCCTTAAGTTTAGAGCTAAAGTTAAAGACCAGCGTGTCCCCATACGAGCAAATAGCACTTTTTAAATTTTGTCCTTTCGTCATTGAAAGTACGACATGAAATTTATCAACAAATGGTTGGTATTCTTCTTTCAATTGAATGGAACCGATATTCGTCAGTGTTGTTGTATTAGCTCTTGCCGTACTCCCATAAACAGTTTTTACGACTATTCTTTTTATAAACAATGGCACTGCCCGTAAAAGTAATTTCTTTTCGTTGGCAACATTATATGAAATCAAATGTTCAAGATTTTCTTTTGTAATTTGTTCTGTTAAACTATTCTTCACAATTTCCAATACCTGCTCAAAGGTATACACCTCTTCTTTTACGCGAAAAACAGCCGTTACAACTGTAAAAAAATTTTTGATTGTAATAGAATCAAAATATGGTCTTAGATTCACCGGCACGCAAACAGTAATCGGATTTTTTGAAGGCATTTTATGAAGATATTCTACATAAATGCTATACGTAAGAATACCAACCAGATATTGGTTAATGCTCATATTTCTACTTTTGGCGGCAGCCTTTAACTGTGTCAGCGGAAGATAGCCATGCATAACCCCAAGCTGCTTCGGCTGCAAAAATTCTCCTTTTAATATATATGCCTTTTCAGTTTTATATCCTTTCTTTTGGCTCTTTTGAAAGCTTTTAATATAGCTATCCTCTAAATTCAAAGATGTCTCACTGCTAAGATTATCGCCGAACTTATTCATTAACTCTTTATGAGTGAGACGAAGATACTGATAAATAAGTTCCCTTAAAAAAGTGATAGCACCCATTCCATCAGTTAGCACATGAAAAACTTCCAGATTTATTCTTTTTTTATAATACGTCAGACGAAATAAATAGCCATTATTTTTATACGGAGTCATATAAAGACAGGGATATGTTTTTTCTTCTACTACAATAGGTGCAGGTTTTCGATTCGTTTCAAAATAATACCAAAACAGTCCTTTTCTCAGCCTGCAATTAAAAACATCGAACCACGGAAGTACTCTATTCAATGCTTCTTGAAGTACATTTTTTTGAATTTCCTCATTTAGTGTCACACTAATGCGATACACACTGCTCATACTCTCACTTGCAATTACCGGAAACAGATGTGCCGTATTATCTAATTTGTCCCATTTAATCTCGTTTTGTCCGTTCATTCTCTTCATATTTTGTATCCCTTTCTACTGCGTTAGTATACCATAATCCCTATAAACTATCAAACGTGACAGCAACGATTTTTTTGACAAAAACTCCCCTATGCGTTCTTGCATAAGGGAGTTTGTTATTATCTCTTTACTTTTACATATTTTACTTTACTCCATGAACCAAACACCTTTCGGCCAATGGAATTAACTTTATACGCTCTTACTCTGAAATAATACTTCTTACCTTTTTTAAGATTCTTAATTGTATAAGTCGTTTTCTTTGTTGTCTTAACCTTTGTTTCATTTTTAGGGAATTTCTTCTTTAACGAATACGCTACCTCATATCCTACTGCACCGCTTACCTTTTTAATTGTTACAACCGTTCTCTTTTTCTTTGAATTCTTGACAGAACGTATTGTTGCTCTCGATACTTTTACTTTTTCTGCAATACCAAACTCTAAGGAAAGCGAACCACTGTAATTACCTTTTCCAGTAATAGTTGCTCTTGCAATTCCCTTCTCTACATTGTTAGTGTAGGTTAAGTCATAATCTCTTTTTGCCTTCAATGAAACTCTTGTTCCATCTTCTCTTATAAAAGCTAAAACTACTTTTGGTTTTTTGGCTTTTCCATTGTAGATATAATCCGTTGTTTTTAAATATGCATCATCAAGATTCGTTATATTCCTCGTTGATATTGTAAAGTTTGTTACTTTCTCACCGGTATAGTTGCCAAGTCCGGTAATTGTAACCGCCGGTCTGTCCGAACCACTTGTTACATCGGTATTATTACTATAGGAAATATTATAATCCTTGCCAACCTTCAGCTCTGTGCTAGCATCTTTTACTGTAACTTTTGGTGTGATAGCACCTGCTTCATATTCAAAAGATGTCTTTTCAAGGGTGACAGATATGTATGATACTGCTTTTGGCTCAATTGTAAATGTTTTTGAAATGGAACCCGTATAATTGCCAATGCCTTTAGCTGTTATTGTCATTGTACCTGCATTCACATTATTAGCATAAACAAATTCATACTCTCTTTCTCTTGACAGATTTCTTTCTTGTCCATTTATTTTTACCTTAACATTTGGAGTAATCTCCTTTTCCTTACCATCATAAGTAATTTTAGACGTATAGTCTGCTATTGTTGCATTGTCGGCATTTAATGTTGCCGGAAGGATATTGAAGGTTACGGTCGTAGTATCAACATATCCCGCCCCCTCAACTCCTGTTATCGTAATTGTTGCTACTCCTGCATTCGTATTATCTTTATATGACACTCGATAGTGAACATTTAAAATCAGCTCTTCGCCTGCGGTATTCTTAATTACCAGTTCAGGAGTAATTGACTGGCTGGTATATACAACATCTGGAATTGACTCTACTGTACAATTATCCTGAATACTATTAACCACTTTTAAGTCAATATAACCTGACCTTGGTAATGATGCACTATTATTTGTCGCTGTAATTCTTATATTCGCTTCCGTATAATTTATACCCTTAACTTCAACACTTCCATCACTTCCGACAATTACCTTACCGTCGCTGTCTCTAACCAAATCAATTTTGGTTGTATCCGATGATGACCAATTTAAATCAGTCAGTTCTGTACTGCCAAGAGAAACCGTCGGTTTTAATTTTAGAGTATTTCCGTATCCAACTACCCTTTTTCCACTTTCCGATGTAACCCCTACAGAGGTTGCATATATAACACCTTTTACAACAATCGGTGTTGACTTCACTCCGGCTGCATTTCTTGCATAAACCTTGACTTCTCCTGTTCCAATCGCTTTTATATCTGCCGTTGTTCCGTTTACATCCTGACTTAACATAACGACACTCTGATTTGAAGGTTCACAATACCATGTCAATACATCATTGGCTGTACTACCATTTACATCAGTCTGTACTGCCGTTAATGTTGTTGCACTCCCATCCTTAGGCAGCCAAACTTTTTCTTTAATAACTGTTTCACCGCCTGAGACCTTTATATTTTGTGCTGGTACTGACGGATTCACAGTGAAAGTAACTGTGTCCTTGACACTCGTATTAAACTCTCCATTAGCAGTTATAGTTACAGAACCTGTACCTGCAAATTTAATATATTTTATTTTATTATTGCTTGGATGACTCTCTATTGCAGCTATAGACGTATCACTGCTTTTCCATTCTATTTCTTCAACTCCAGCAATATTAGGGGTAGTCTCTGCATACAGCATACAACTCTGACCTGCTGCATAACTATGAGTTGCAATATCCTTAGGATTTGCTGTTTCATATGCCATCTGCTTTAAAGTTATTTTTTTAACAGGTGCATATACCGTAACTGTTTGTCTATTTTGAGGAATATCTCTATCCTTAATATCACGGACAGAAATTGTTGTGTTACCCGGATTTTTTGCAGTTATCTTACCCGTTGAGTCTATTGTTGCTACTTCCGAATCAGAGCTTTTCCATTTAAAATAATCAGGCGGATATGAATATGGGTTCCCTTCGGCATAAGCAACTGCTGAAATTTGGGCTGTCCCCCCTTGCGGCAGCTTATAGTTGGTCGATTCAAGTGTTGAAAAGTCAATTTTAAATTCTTCCGGGTCAGTTACTCGAGAAATAGAAGCTATAATCGTACGCACCATACTAGCACGGCTGCTTGCAGGAGTCGGTTTTAATTGTGCTGTTATTTTAGGTGATCCTCCTTCATGTGCATCTAAACGCGCTGTCTGCAGTCCCGTACTTGTAACAGTAGCTGTATTCGTACTACTACTAGACCACTCAATCTCTTCTCTGCTGTCAAGATATGTAACTTTTAAGTCATATTTTGAATACTGATAACCCGCAAAGCCTGCTCCTCCCCCGCTTCCATCTGTTGTAATTTCAGATAAATCCCACCTGTCTACATTATATACCTTTACTTTATACTCATTAGAAATACCGGAAAGAGTTGTAATTTTTAATGACTCATTATCAACTTCTTTATTTGACATACCTTCTAAAGTAATAATAAAGTCAATTTTTTTATTCACTACATCAGGAGTATAGTCATACAATACCGTTTTAAAGTTATTTTTAGCATTTATGAGAGCTAAACGCGGTAAGTCAGTTGCAGAGCCTTCAACTGTTCCCTCAACTTTTATAGTCTCATTTGAATCCATATATATAATTTGATTCGCAATATGAGGATACTTTTCTAAATCCTGATTGTCTGGTTGATTTGAAGATGTTACCTTAAAATTTGATACCTTTGTGGCACTTTCTAAAATCCAATATTTTGCAACAAGTCCGGTAGATGTCATACTATTCTTCGTTGTTACTAATCGAAGTGCAATTTTGCTTATATCACTCGTTATTGCAGCAGGTGATGAAATCGGATACTGATATTCTACGCAGCCAGGATATTTGGCTGTATTCTTTTGAGGGCTGCCAATGCCAAGAATACTGACAGGATTATCCGTAATTACATCCTTTGACTCATCATCTAGATTTTCATTATCAGTAGTTACTTCAACTTGCTCTAATCTCACATCCGTACATCTTGCATTTACTAAAATAACACTGTTAAACCCCGCTGTACTTGTATAAATCTTTTCATTAGAATTCTTTCCATACTCAAGAACCACAAAATCTTTTTCTTGAACCAATATATTATATGTAACTTCTTGATAAGTGTCTCCACTCGTAGCTGTTGCCTTAATTAAATAACTACCTGTTGCACTATCTGCAATTGTTAAATCACTGTTATGGGTAATATACCCTCCGCTCGAACCGCCGGAAATCACATCTGGACCCAGTGCAATGTTGCCATCTTCGTCTGTTGTTGTCCATTCTACTGTTGCATTGTCTGCTGCTTTTACCGAAAGCTTTACCTCATCTCCCTTCCAGTAATAAGCCGCCCCAGTAGCATTCACTCTATCTGAGCTGATTCCACCGCTGAACAATGTCGTAACCGGTTTTGCCGCTTTCGCCGGCACGGCTGGCAATACCGTTACACACATCACTACCGCAAGCATTAATGCAAATACTTGTCTTATCCTTTTCCTCATCAAAAATTCCTCCTTATATTCAATCAAAAAGCTATCTTACTATCCTCTCTAAAATAAATTTAGAAAGATAATTATACAAATTAAATTATATCATAACTATGCTATTTCTAAAAGGACAAAGTTTTTTTGGAAGATTTTTTGTATATTTTATATAAAAATGCACATTAAAAACTGTCATTTACTTATTATAAATGACAGTTTAAAAATAATGAATAAGTGTAACAGCATAGTAGAGTATACTAACCTTCCTTATCGTTATTAAAACACTTACAGCTATGTGCAGCCTCTCCACATTTCACTTTATGATCGCCTATACTAGTAAGAGAACGGTATTCAATCGGTATTTTTACACAAATTGTTTGACAGATTTCCAATTCACAGCCCCCGTTGCATCCACAGTCATTGCTTTCCGTCAGCACTGGAGTGCCACAGCATTTTGTTTCAATTTTTCCTACCTTTGCATATGGAGTGACTTTAATAGGTACGCTTACTTCTGCGTACTGATAAGTAACCTTGGTGCAGCCATGTTGATCTTTGTACTCATACTCCGGTCCATGATTACAGTCACAATCATCCTCACAATTATTATCTAGATATTCTTCTGCCATGTTTTCATTCATAACATAAGTTCCTTTTATATTTCTTTATCTATAACATATGCATTTATATTTAATTTGTTACCTATAAAAAAATATGAATTATTTATAAAAAACATAATGTAAAAATGAAAATTGTGAAACGATTATTAAGTTAGCACTCATCCGTTGACAGTGCTGATAATGAGTGATATATTAAAAATATAGCAACAGAATGGAAAACATTCCAATCTGCTTAGGCACATAATAACAAGGTATAAAACGAAATGGAGGAATGACTTATGATGATGCCTAGAATTTTTAATGATAACTTATTTGATGACTTTATGAACTTTTCTTTCGGTAATGAATTTGAAAGAAATTGGATGCAGACAGACGTAAAGGAGACTGAGGATAGTTATGAACTCGATATTAATCTTCCCGGTTTTAACAAGGAGGATGTTTCAGCCAAACTGGAAAACGGCTATCTTACTATCAATGCCGCAACTCAGTACTCAAACGAAGATTCTGGTAAGAAAAAAGGAAAATATATTCGCAAAGAGCGATACAGCGGACAGTGCTCGCGAAGCTTTTATGTTGGCAATGGCGTAACACAGGATGAAATTAGTGCAAAATTTGAAAACGGCACACTCACACTGTCAATACCTAAAAAAGAGACAAAGGAAGTAGAGCAAAACAAATATATTGCAATTGAAGGATAATTTGAATATTGCTTTTCATTTTCTTTGTAATATGATAGAATTTACTCGTAGCATATAATATTAACTTCTTTTTAGAAAGGATTGATTATTTGCAAATGTTTTTATTATTGGCGGGTGGATTATTAATTATTATCGTGGCTGTCATTGTAGCAGCGGTTTCCAGTGTAGTATCTGCAGTTGCCGCCGACGATGAAATAGAGGACTAGGTATCTCTTACCTAATCCTCTTTTTTATATAATAGGATAGTGCACCTATTATTTTACTTCATTTACCTTGTCAATGTTTCCGTTTAAAAAGTCCATTGCATTATCCAAAGTTATACGGCTAATCGCCTCCAGTGCTTCCTCGGTTAAAAAGCCCTGATGTGATGTAACAATGACATTGGGAAAGGATAATAATCTTGCTGTTGTTGAATGCTCCAAAATATCATCCTCTCTATTTTCAAAAACGTTTCCGCCTTCTTCTTCATATACATCAAGCCCTACACCAAAGAATTTCTTTTCTCGAATTCCCTGAATTAGATCATCCGTTTTAATGAGCGCTCCTCTTGAAGTATTGACAAGAATTACCCGATCCTTCATTTTGCGAATCGTTTTAAGATTAATCATGTGATGAGTGTCATCCATAAGAGGACAATGCAGGGAAATCAAATCACTGTTTTCTAACAGAGCATTTAACTCCACATATTCCACAAAATCCAACTCCGGATTATGATATTTGTCATAGGCAAGAATTCGCATTCCAAACCCTCTGCAGATTTTGGCCATTGCTGCTCCAATTTTTCCTGTACCGACAATACCGGCTGTCTTGCCAAAGAAATTGACTCCTGTTAAACCATTTAAGCTAAAATTATTTTCACGAACTTTAATGTATGCTTTGTGTAAGTGTCTGTTAACTCCGAGTGCTAACGTCATTGCATGTTCTGCCACCGCCTCGGGCGAATAGCCCGGAACTCTAAGAACCGTAATATTTCTTTCTTTTGCCATTTCCAAATCTACATTATTAAAGCCTGCACAGCGCATAAGGATTAACTTAATCCCCTTATCAGCCAGTTCATTTATAACTTCTCCACCGACATCTGAGCTTACAAACGCACAAACCGCATCATATCCCGCTGCAAATTCTGCAGTACTCAATGTTAAATCTGCTGTAAAAAAAGTAATACTTATTTCCGGATATTCCGGAAGAAACTTTTCAAATGATTCCTTATCATAAGCCTTTGTATCATAAAAAAGTATACGCATATAATCCCCTCTTTCTCATTCATCATTATCCAACTTTTGTTATTTGGTCAACTCCAAGAGAACAAATAATTGCTCCCGCCTCCGTTTTTAAACCATGCTGTTTATTAATCATTTCCATAATTGCATTTCTATTTTCTTGATTGACAATAAGCGCAAGAATCTCACGTTCCTCCTGAAATGTCATTCCATAATAATTACTAACAAATTGACTAAATGGAACAGGATTTGAACCAGCCTGATCGGCATTAGGAACTGTTAAGAATTTTGAAGCAGTTGAAGGATGGATAGTTACAAATCCAACAGTTGCCATTGGAATGGCAAAGGAATTGATTGAAAGTTGTTGTAAGACCATTTTAGATGAGGTGGGAATTGGATATACGAAAAATGACGATGTTCCAGCTTTAGCAACAAAGACTTTGGGAGCTTTGGACTTGCTACCTTCAAATGTTCAGCCAACAGACAGAGGTGCTGATGCAATCAAGTCAATATTGGGCAGTTTAAGAGCTATTCCATCGAAACTGGCAGAGCTTAGAAATCCATTTGGAAGTGGACATGGAAAAAGTGCTTCATTTCAGGGGTTAGAAGAAAGACACGCAAAACTAGCTGTGGGAAGTAGTTTAACATTTGTTGACTTTGTCTGGAGTACATACGAAAATTCAAAGAAATAGATTATGTGTAGAAACAATATAGCAATTACTATCAATGTTTGCAGGAAGGAGAATTCCAAATGTTTTACGATGAACTAAATTCAGAACAGCAAGTATCATACCTGATGAAACCAATTATACAGGTGCTTCAAGAA
>CAYPIB010000062.1:933-1515 GCA_964410675.1 uncultured Roseburia sp. | reverse complement strand
AGAATAAGTGAGAAAGATGAGCATATTGCAGAGTTTGAACAGAAGCTTTATACATCAGGGCAAACAGGAAAACCTTATAAAAAATTCGATTTCAAATTTAATTTTGCCATAAAAGAACTGAATTATGTTGGAATTGTGGCATATCAGAAGTACAAACCCCTTATAACATTGACACAAAAAGGAGCAGAAATATACCTTGATAATTTTGATGTTACCAAAGAGGTTCGTGAAATTGCTAAAGAATACTGGGAAGAACAGAAATTAAAGAACCAAGCAAAAAATGAAGATGCTGATGAAGACAATAGTGTTTCATCGGAGGATAAGGTAATAGATGATTTCAAAGTCGAATTACAAAATGCGATTGCTCAAATGTCACCTGCAAAGTTTGAACAGTTTTCAAGAGCATTATTAACAAAGATGGGCGTTCAGTTTACAGAACAGGGAGTTCAAGTAAGCAATGATGGTGGAATTGATGGATATGGATACCATATAGATGATGCTGATTTTAGAACGACAAGAGTAGTCGTTCAATGTAAAAGATTTAATACTGCCGCTGTCGGAGAGCCATCCATCAATATGGTA
>CAYPIB010000062.1:0-923 GCA_964410675.1 uncultured Roseburia sp. | reverse complement strand
CGGCGTGTTTATAACTAATAGTCGATTTACCAATGCAGCAAGAGAAGCGTCTAGAGCAGGGACACCTATCACTTTAATTGATGGAAATGATTTGATTCGCTTGATTATCAAATATGAATTATTCATTACACCAGTAACTACTTATATGCTAGATGATTTTTATGATGTAGAGTAGAATATTACGATTACGATTGTGCAGATAAAATAAGTGAGGAGGTGCATTCCTATGATGATAAGTCCAATTACATATTATGAAGAATACCTGAAAGGGAAAAACGAAAAACAATTGCAGACTGCTATTCGCAAGCTGAAAAAAGAAATAAAAGAATTAAAGGAAATTATTGAACATCCAGACTATGAATGTACTTTCCATCCATCTGAAAGAGTGCGAATTTCGTGCAATCGTGATTACCTCGAGGAAGCAAAAAAAGCATTAGAAGAGGTAGGTGGAACATACAAAATAACAAAAGAAGAACAAAAATCAATAGAGTTCCAGAATAACATAAGAAATATTTCAAAAATCTCATTTGAGATTGGTTCATTTTTCGATGGTAGTACTCAATATGTTCTTACCGTAAATGATGATAAGGTCCATTTCACATCTTCTAAGTTTGGAGAAGTTTTGCAAGAAAAGGAAATGGATAAGGATAAAGAAGAACTGATATGCGATATAGAAAGATTGTATATCGGTGAATGGCTCAAGTATTACGACCCTGTAAGATTTGGATATGCAGTGCTTGATGGAACACAATGGGAATTAGAAATTGAATATAATAACGGAAGCAAGAAATTTGAAGTTGGTGGAAGCAATGACTATCCGTACAATTTTGATGATTTCAAAGATATATTTGAATTGGATGAAGAATTCAATGATATTTAGAAATGATTCTAAACTCCAAAATATAATTAGCGAAAGGATGGCA
>CAYPIB010000061.1:0-16624 GCA_964410675.1 uncultured Roseburia sp. | reverse complement strand
TATAAAGTTGCCTTTGATGGCGGTTGGGATTATTCAATTGGTGCAGGCAGCGACAATGTTGCACTTACAATACCTAAAGGTGCAGAAAGCATAACAATCTGGGTTGATGAGATAAGCAAAACGGTTTATGATTCTGTCAATACAGAGCCATTTGTGTTTACACAGACTGGTACTAAACCACAGGGCGTTTTAACGCCGTTTAAATCTACAGTTTCACTGATTGGTGATGTCCGCGGAGATGAAGGTATAAACTGGGCAGCAGAAGCAACGGGATTTGAGTTTACCCAGATTTCAGATTCTCTATATTTATATCAAAAACAATTCAATGCTGGAACATATAACTATAAAACAGTATTGGATTATGCAAAATGGTATGAAAAGGCAGATGGAAATAAATCTTTTGAAATTACTAAAAATGAAACAAATGTAGTATTTTTATACAATGCGGCAACAGAGGATATTTTTGATACGGTAAATAATGCTTCGGAAATTTCTATTTTGCTTGGAATGGCAACAGCACCGGCAGAAGCAGCTGTTATTGATTTAAAAAATGGAATGACTAAGTTTGTTACTATTGCAGAGGAAAATGCAGAGGTAAAACTTGTTTATGGTAAAAAAAGTGCGGTAGAAGAATCTGGCGAAAGTGTAATGAAAACACTTCAGATGTCTTATAATGAAAAAGATAATTCTTATACATCAGGAGACATTTTCCTTGGTGATGATGCACTTGATATTGTGTATTATTATTTAGTAGATAGTTTAAAGGCTTTAGATACATCAAAAGAAACAATTCAAGTAAATGGTGTAGACTATTCAAATTATACAAGAGCAGCTTTTGAAGGCAGATTAACATGTGTTCCTGGTACACTGCCAGGAAAAAGCTGGGATGCAGCATCCAATGAAATGACTTATATTGGAAATGGATTATATACATACGAATTTAAAGATGTACCACCGGCAAATTATGAATATAAAATTTCCCATGGTGCTTGGTCTGAGAACTATGGTGCAAACGGTGTTTCAGATGGACCTAATATAAAAGTAGTAGTAACCGAGAAACAAGATGTTACTGTATATTATTCTGATTTCAGCCACTATTCTAGAACAAGTGTGGACTATGAATTTGGTGCAAATGTAAAACTTACAGGTACCGGTATTCCGGCAGATACGATGTTTGAGGACTCAAGACTTACCGGAATATACAGTGCAGTCGTAACATTAGCAGCAGGTACATACAGTGATACTAAAATTGAATATAAAGAAACGAGCTATGATGTTGAAGAATATGAATTAGAGGCTGAAAAAGAGGTTGAATTCTATTTTGATCCGTCTACAGAAGTATATTACAATACTTCCTCTGATACACCGGTAGAGACTGGAAAAATTTATTATGATACACATGATACAACTTATAAGAGTGTATATGGTGCAGTGGCTTCCGGAGAAGACGTTACATATTCAATTCAGACTGGCGAAGATGCAAAAAGCGTTAAATTCATTGCCAAAGGTAAAGAGCGCAAGAATATTAATATGACAAAAGACGGAGCAGCACAGAATGGCAAACAGATGTGGAGCACAACGGTATCTTATGATACGTTAGGCGAATACAACTATTTCTTTGTCGTTTCCAATGGCTCAGCAGTATCAATTTATGGTGATGATGATGGATATTATGGAGTTGGTATTGCAACTGATTTGCTCAGCGTTACTCCTTATGATCAGATTGTTTATCAGGCAGGATATGAAACTCCTGATTGGATGAAAAATGCAACCATTTATCAGATATTCCCGGAAAGATTCTTTGATGCGGATGTATCAAATAACAGAGCACAGACAACTGCCCGCGGAGCAGAGAACTATGAGTACGTAACCGATTGGTATATTTATCCTGAAAATCCGGAGCAGTTAGAATTACATCCAGACCAGTATCCAGCTACTGCTTATAAAGGGGATGGAAATTGGAGTAATGAGATTTATGGCGGTGATTTAAAGGGAATAACAGAAAAAATTGATTACTTAAAGGCTTTAGGCGTTAATGTTATTTACTTAAATCCTGTCTTTGCATCTATTTCCAGTCATAGATATGATGCAAGTGACTATGGATATATTGACCCAGTTTTAGGAACAGAGGGCGATTTTGATGAGTTAGTAAGAATTGCCGAAGCAAATGATATGCATGTTGTTTTAGACGGCGTATTTAATCATGTATCTGATGATTCGAAATACTTCGACCGTTATTACAAATACTTAGAAGCAGTAAAAGATTCAAAAGAAGAAACTAAAGCAATCGGTGCTTATCCATACTGGGCATATACCTTTGATAAAATGAATGAAGGTATGGCACAGGCAGACGCTGAGAGCGCAGCAAAGGCTTATTTTACGGCAGAGTATGGTATTAATGATTGGACTTATACAGGGTGGTTTGATTTTAACGGAAATACAGAATATCTTCTTGATGACGCTGAAGAAGCAGTAAAAGATACCATTGGTCTTAGAAAAGGCAAAAACGTATACAGCTATGACTGCTGGTGGGGTTATGATTCGATGCCGGTTATTCTTGCGACAAATGGCTCAGAGTACCAGACACCGGGTTATAAGGAAGAAATTATCGGTACGAATGAAACGTCTCAGACATCAGACGGAAGTATTACACAGTACTGGCTTGATAAAGGTATGGACGGCTGGAGACTTGATGTTGCCAACGAAGTATCCGATGAAACATGGCAGCATTTCCGTAAGTCAGTAAAAGCTTTAAACAATGATAATGTAATTATCGGTGAAATATGGACCGATGCAGTTGAATATTTAATGGGTGATATGTATGATTCCGTTATGAATTATGTATTCCGCAACGCAGCACTAAGTTATGCAAAGGGCGGTGATGCAGGCGAATATGCGAAAACACTTGAAAAATTAAGAGAACGGTATCCAAGGGAAGCATATTATGCAATGATGAACCTTGTTGGTTCTCATGATACGACTCGTGTATTATCATACTTAGATGGAATTGATGATGATAGAAACCAAAAAGAGTTAGATAAAGCATTCCCAACTTATGAGGCAACCTCTGATGATGCCAAACAAAAACAGTACTTAGTAGCATTCCTGCAGTTTACTTATCCGGGTGCACCAACCGTTTATTATGGTGATGAAATCGGTATGGTAGGCAGTGATGATCCCGATGACAGACGTGCCATGCTGTGGGGTAAGGGAAACAAGGATATAGTTGAATGGTATGCAGCGCTTGGTACCATCAGACAGGAATACGAATTACTTCGTACCGGTGATATTGAAGTGTTTGATTCCGGTTCAACAGCAGTATCGGCATTTGTTAGAAGTGAAAGCAGTGTCAGTGGAAATGGTATTATCGTATTAGCAAATAATGCCGCTGAAGAAACGGAAGTTGCGGTTAATTTAAATGATATTAACGTAAACGGAAGTGATTTTGTTGATGCCGTTACAGGACAGACATATTCGGCAGAGGCAGGAACTTTAACGGTAGGTGTACCGGCATATTCAGGACTGATTTTAGTAAAAGCTGAAGATGTGAAGGACGTAGTTGTAGATAAAGAAAATTTAAAGCCGGCATATGACAGCGTTTACACAGTTGCAGATGCAAAGGTTACAATCAGCCAGGAAACGGCAAGTCTTGACAAGGGTGGTAAAGTAACATTAACCGCAACCGGAAGAGGCGCAATTACATGGTCAACAACGGATGTTAATGTCGCAGCAGTAGACAATGGCGTTGTCACAGCAGTTGGCGGCGGCAAGGCAGATATTATTGCAACTCATGAGGATGGCTTGACAGCAGTTTGTAAAGTAACAGTCAAAGGATCCCCGGCAGGTGTAATCACAGCGAACTCCGTATCTTTAGATAAGACAGCGGCTGACATTGAAAAAGGTAAATCATTGACATTAAAAGCAACGATTAATCCTAAGAATGTAACAGATGCAAGCTTAACTTGGTCTAGCAGTAATGCAGCAGTAGCAGCAGTGAACAGTAATGGTGTGGTAGAGGCGAAAGCAACCGGTAAGGCAACGATTACAGTTAAGACAGCAAATGGAAAAACAGCAGCTTGTGAAGTAACCGTTGTAATTTCCGCAAATAAAGTGTATACATTATCAAATGTGAATCTTGTAAAAGGAAAAACACGTACATTAACAGCTACCGTTCTTCCAAGCAACACAACCGATAAAGTGACATGGAAATCCTCGAATAAGAATGTAACAGTAGATGCAAAAGGTAAGATTAAAGGTGTTAAAAATGGTACTGCTACTATTACAGCAACTACTTCAAGCGGTAAGAAAGCAACATGTAAAGTAACCGTAGTTAAGAAAGCACTTAAATCTAAGAAAGTAAAACTTTCTAAAAAGAAATTAACATTAAAGGTAGGCAAGTTCAGTCAGCTTAAAGCAACTATGACATCCAAAAAATCAACAGATACACTTAAGTTTACAAGCAGCAAGAAGAGTGTGGTATCAGTTGATAAGAATGGTGTAGTTATTGCAAAGAAACCGGGTAAAGCAACCATTACAGTAAAAACAAGCAGCGGTAAGAGGGCAACTTGTAAAATAACTGTAAAAGCTCCTGCTGTGAAGGTGACACTGAACAAAACGACAGCAACATTAAAGAAGGGTAAAACCTTAAAGCTAAAAGCAACAATGACACCAAAGAATTCTTCAGATACACTCAAGTGGAGTACAAGCAAAAAGAGTGTGGCAACTGTAAATAAAAAAGGTGTAGTAACTGCTAAGAAAGCAGGAAAAGCAACAATTACAGTAAAGACAAGCAGTGGAAAGAAAGCAACTTGTAAGATTACTGTTAAATAAAACTAGTGTAAAGAAACAGAAAATGTTTGAAAAAGCCGCGGCAATTAAAAAAAGCCGCGGCTTTTTTAAAATAACGGTTTTATTTTCGAAAAAGGAGAATAGTTTTTTAGTTACGAAAAATAACGAAAATACTAACTAAAAAAACGGAAACTTTTTTGTTGAAAGTTTACGAAAATTATTAAATGAAAGAAAAAGCATTGAACAAGTTGGCCAAAACATCTTATACTCTAACTATCATAAAAAATATGTTTAGGTTAAAATGAACAAGGAGGAGAAAAAAGATGAGTGAGAAAAGGTTTTTAAAGAAAACGTTTTCCAGAATGATTAGCTGGGTACTTGCAATTGTTATGTTCTTTAGCATGATACCGGCTAATTCTATGTTAGCAGCAGATGCAGCAGGGAATGATACTAATATTACGCTGCATTTCCAGAATGAACACAGCTGGGCAACACCGGCAATTCATTGGTGGCAGTTTGGTGATGTGACACCGAGCTGCAGCGAAAATGATATTCAGGAAATCAAAGGCTGGAATGGTGCTAATGGTGCTGTCTTAGCTGATGATGGCGATGGCTTTTATTCTATCAGCCTAAAGGGGACAATTGCCGGCTTCCAATTTTTAGATATGGCAACACCGAACAATAACACCGGTGGAAAAGGCTATGATGAAGCTGCAATGCCACAATTTAATGATCCGGACAGCCCAAAGGATTTATATGGAATTTGGGTGGATTCAGATTCTGATGGCAACAAGGAAAGTATTAAGTGGTATTTAGATAAAGCAGGAACAGAAGAATTAAAGGCACCTGAGGGTACGGTTAAAAGTGCAGATTTAACAGTGCATTTTAAAAATGAGCGGAGTTGGGAAACGGTCTATGGCCAGTTTGGCAGCGGCGGAAGCTGGACAGCAGTTCCGGGCTATGAATTCTGTAAAAGCGGCTTTGGCGGTATTATTAATAAAAATGCCAGTAATGAGGACTGGTACTCTTACCGAATTACGAAAGAGGATGCTTTAACAATCAATGGTTTTTTTAATGCCGGTGAATGGGGAGGAACAAACCAAACTCAGAATTACAGTATTCCGATTACCGCAGAGATAATGGAGGTTTGGATTACATATGATTCTGCTGCTGCTGAGGATATTTCCGTATCCTTGACACAACCGGCAGATTGGATTGATGGTGCATCTGTATCAGCTCCTGTAAATCCGGCGGCGCCATCAGAGGTTAAGAGTCCTGTTATCAACGAGGATGGTTCCGTTACCTTTAATTATGAGGCGGACAAGGAAACAATCGGCAGTGATAAAGTATATTTAATGGGAGAGCTTTCTGACTGGACTAACGGACTTGAGATGACAGATGAAGACGGTGATGGAGTTTACAGTATAACGTTGCCGGACGTAAAACCAGGCAGATATGGCTATAAATTTAAAGTAGGTGCAGAAGGCTGGACAACAGACCCTGCAAATAGTAAATATACTTCAGACAACAATTCACTGCTGCTAGTAGAAGGTTTTATCATCAATGCAGAAAATCCGGCAGGCGTTGGAGTATTTGATGTTTCGGTTACACTTTCTGACGATACACAGGTAGACAAAGACAGTATTGCTTGGTCTGTGACAGATGAAAACAAAGAGCCAGTGTCAGGAATCACAATTTCTGCTAATGATGTAGATAAAACAAAAGCATTAATAACGACAAGTGAAGAAGCAAAGACCGGCGATCTCCTTATTCATGCGGATTATGAAGATAATGGCACTCAAAAAAATGCTTCGATACCATTATATTTTACAAGCAGAGCATTTTTATATGAATATGAATATAAGGCAGGTTCTGAGAATACAGGAAAGTCGGATATTTATACTTGGTATAACTCGAAAGCCGGTAATGTAGGTGCTAAATTTAAAGAAGTGAATGGCAGAAATACAGCATACATTACTTTGGATGACACGACCAAGAACTTTGGCTATATCGTTCGCTTACTCGGAGAATGGGGTGAAGAGAGCACAGACAGAGAATTTGGTGACCGTACATTAGCAGTATACGAAGGTGAACGTTATACAAAGGTTAAAGGCGGGGAAGGCATTGAAACACCATATATGCTTCCATCCGGCAAGACCTATTATGAAAACGGTATTGTATTTGCATGGCGTGATGATGCAAGATTCTATAACAATACGATGAGTGAACTTGCAGATCAGGGTGTGGATGTTTCAGTAGTGATTGAAGCCGCGGACGGCACAAAGTTAACTAAGGCGATGACATACAATGCCAAAGATGAGCTGTTTACTTATACATTTGATGCAGGCGAAGGCTTGTCGGAAGGAACCTATAACTTCCACTTCTTAATAGATGGTGTAAAAGTTGACGATCAATATTTTAACGGTACAATTGAGTATCAAAAACCGGAGCTTGATATTAAGACAACAGTAACACCGGAGCAGGCAGATTATGATGATAATCCGGTAATAAGCTTTGATATTATAAATAAAGATTCAAAAGAAGATATTGAAGTAGCAGCAATTACCGCTGATTTAACCAATTTAGGTTATACAGACAGCATTGTACATTTTAATCCTTTATCCAAAGAGGGCGTTATCTATGTTGACAGAAGTGTAGCAGCAGGTACTCATGCAGTTCCGGTTACGATAACGGATATGTGGGGCAATGAAACTAAGATTGAACTAGATGTAGATATTGTTGCAAAAGCAGACAATGATTCTTCATGGGATGAGTCAAGAATATATTTCTTGTTAACGGACCGTTTCATGGATGGGGATAGTTCTAATAATGATAATGTAAATAAAAATATGATTGAGTCTTACCATGGTGGCGACTTTAAAGGTCTTACAAGCAAGCTTGGCTATTTACAGGAGCTTGGTATTAATACAATTTGGATTACCCCGATTGTAGACAATATTGACCATGTTAAAAATACAGAATTCAATCAATATGGATACCATGGATATTGGGCAAAAGACTTTACGACGCTTGATGAGCATTTAGGCGATACGGCTGCTTTTGACAAGCTTATTGATGAGGCGCATAAGCGCGGCATTAAAATCATGGTAGACATCGTAGTGAACCATGCCGGTTATGATACAAATGATCAGGCAAATTTTGCAGGAATGCTCCGAACAGAGGAAGATATTGTAGCGGGCGATGTTATTTTAGATGAATTAGATTTTTTACCGGACTTTAAAACAGAAGATCCAGAGGTACGTGCTCAGTTAGTTGCATGGCAGACCGCATGGGTAAATCATTCAACAAAAGCCGGAAACCGCATTGATTACTTCCGTGTGGATACAGTAAAGCATGTAGAGCATGAGACATGGCAGGATTTAAAAACATCTATTAATAAGGCCGATTCTGACTTTAAGATGATTGGTGAGTATTTTGGCGCAAGTATTAATAATACCGGTGATTACTTAGCAAATGGTCAGATGGATGCACTGCTTGACTTTGATTTTAAGACAAATGCAAAAAACTTTGTAAATGGTAAAATTGATTCTGTTGAAAGCATTTTGGAAGGCAGAAATAGTCAATTATCTAATAGTATTACAATGGGACAGTTCTTAAGCAGTCATGATGAAGATGGATTTTTATATTCACTCGGTAATGATACTGCCAAAATGAAAGTAGCAGCAGCACTTCAAATGACGGCAAAGGGTATTCCGGTCGTGTACTATGGTGAAGAAATTAATTTAACCGGTCCTAATGTTTTTGGTGATCAGAATAATAACCGTTATGATATGCAGTTTACAAATCTTTCTGCCGATCAGAAAGCAATGTTAACGCACTATCAGAAATTGTTAGCAGCAAGAGCGATGTATTCCGACGTATTTGCAACTGGGGGCAGAACAAAAATAGCAGGCTCTGATGCAGACGGATATGTAGTTTTTGAAAGACACACAGCAAGTGATTCCGTTTTTGTTGGACTTAACACAAAGGATACGGATAAAACAGCAACATTTAGTGTTTCTGCAAATGATTTGGGAAGTGTTGTAGATTTATACAGCGGAAAGACAATTCCGGTAACAGATGGTAAAGTTACGGTAACAATTCCGGCTGCCAGCAAGGGCGGAACCGTTATTTTGGCAGAAGGTAAAGCTTTAACGAATGTAGAGTTTGTCGGTCCTAATAAAACAGCATATGTTGCCGGTGAAGGGCGAAACTAAAATTATAACTTTAGGCGGGACACTGCTAATAAAACAGCATATGTTGCCGGTGAAGCACTTGATTTAGATGGAATTTCAGTAACCGGAATTTATGGTACAGCAAAGGTTCCGGTATCTGCGGATGCTTATACAGTAGACGCGAGTGCATTTAATAAAGACAAAGCTGGAACTTATAATATTAAAGTCAGCTACAAGGAATATAGCCAAATCTTCCAAGTAACAGTTACAAAGAAGGATGACGAAAAGCCGGTAGAACCAGAAAAGCCAGTTTTAGTAAACAAGATTTCCCTTGCAAAGAGTTCCTATAACATTGCAAAAGGAAAGAGTGTTACAATAGCGGCAACAGTAGCACCTGAAAATGCAGCAAATAAAAAGGTGACATGGGTAAGCTCTAATACAAAGGTTGCAGTAGTAGACGCAAATGGAAAAGTTACCGGTAAAGCTTATGGAACAGCAACCATTACTGCTAAAGCAGCAGACGGAAGTAATATTTCTGCAAGCTGTAAGGTAACAGTGGGTTATAAGATTACCTATAAACTGAACCGCGGTAAAAATAATGCGGCTAATCCAACAAGCTATTACAATCAAAAAGTAAAATTTAAGTCTCCGACAAGAAAGGGCTACACCTTTAAAGGCTTCTATACCGATAAAAAGCTGAAGAAAAAAATTACCTACATTAAAAAAGGTACGAAAAAAGACATCACCGTTTATGCAAAATGGGAAAAGGTGAAAAAACCTGCAAAGGCAATTATTAGGAGTGTAAAGGCAGGCAAAGGCTCGATGACAATAACACTGGGCAAAAAAGCTTCCGGTGTGAAGGGTTATGAAATTGTATATGGAACAAATAAGAAAATAACGAAAAATAAAGTTAAAGTAACAACGACCGGTACGAAGAAAAAGGTTAAATCCTTAAAGAAGGGTAAAACTTATTATGTAAAAGCGAGAGCTTATAAATTAGACTCCGCCGGCAAAAAGGTTTATGGTTCTTACTGTTCTGTAAAGCAGGCAAAAATTAAAAAATAAGAAAAAGTATATTTAATAAAAGCCGGCAGTCAGCACAAAAGTGCGGCTGCCGGTTTGCTTTCGAATAAAACCATTGCCAAATGAGAAAACCCCGATTAGAATAAGATAGAGAAGAAGGGAAAAGGAAATGGAATATATACCTGCAAAAACGATTGTAACAAAAACGAAGTCAGGCGATTGGTTTGGACACGACTACAATATGAACATTTATCGCGGCTGCAGTCATGGCTGCATTTATTGCGACAGTCGTTCAGATTGTTACCATATAGATAATTTTGACAAAGTAAAGGCAAAGGAAAATGCTCTGGAAATTATTCGCAATGATTTAAGGCGTAAAGTAAAAATGGGTGTTGTCGGGATGGGCGCTATGAGCGATCCTTACAATCCGTTTGAGGCTGAGCTTCTTCTTACAAGGCATGCCCTTGAATTAATCAATGCGTATGGATTTGGTGCGTCTGTGGCGACAAAAAGCCCTCTTATTACAAGGGATATTGATATATTCAAAGAGATAGCAGAGCATGCCCCAACGTTATGCAAAATTACCGTGACAACAGTTGATGATTCTCTTTGCAAAAAAATCGAACCAAATGTGGCACCATCCAGTGAACGGTTTGCGGCAGTCAATCAATTTGCAGAGGCAGGCTTATTTGCGGGTATTTTATGTATGCCTGTTTTACCTTTTTTAGAGGATACCCCGGAGAATATTTTGGGGATTGTCAGAGAGGCCAAAAGAGCAGGGGCAAAGTTTATTTATGCGGGCTTTGGTGTGACATTAAGACAAAATCAAAGGCTGTGGTATTATAATAAGCTAAAAGAAAATTTTAACGAGGAGGGCAAAGGTGAAGAATTAGTAAAAAAATATAAATCTGCTTTTGGGACGAATTATTCGTGCACAAGCAGACAGGCAAAGCAGTTGTGGGAGCTATTTTCAAAGGAATGTGAAAAACAAGGAATTCTATATCGGATGAAGGATATTATCCGGGCATATAAGAGAGGATATGAAGTAGAGCAAATTTCTTTGTTTTAGCAGCCTAATTATATTAAAAATAGCGAGGAATTTATGAACAATAAAATTAAAAGAATTATTATGACAGTTGTTGGCATGGTATTTGTTGGTGTTTCAATTGGATTTTTACTGCATGCCAATTTAGGAACGGATCCATTTACGGCAGCAGTCAGCGGTGCAGCAAAAATTTTTAACTTAACGTATGGAATTATGTATTGTATTGTCGTTGCGATTCTCTTCGTAGTAATATTTTTCTTAGATAAGCATTATATTGGAATTGGTACTGTTATTAATATATTTATCGTTGGAAATGTAGGTGATTATACGCATCGGGTTTTACAGAAGATGTATGACGCAGATACATGGCAGATAAGGATACTTACCTTTTTGTTTGCAATTATCCTGCTCTGTCTGGCATCTTCCTTGTATATTGTATCAGATTTAGGTGTGTCTTCTTACGATGCACTATCTTTAATTATGTCAGACAAAAAAGGAGCATCTTATCGTATTTGCAGAGTTATTACGGACGTAGTCTCTGTAATCATCGCTTTTATATTGGGGGCAAGGCAGCAGGTTGGTATAGGCACGATTATAACAGCGTTTGGTTTAGGGCCGATCACTCAATTTTTTATTCATACAGTGGCAAATAAAATTTTGTATGGGAAAGAAAAAAGTAAAAAGGAGCTATGATGGATATGGATATGAAAGCATTTTATGAGGGGGATGAATTTAAGGGATATGAGTATTTTGGTGCACATTTGACAGATGCGGGAGTGGTGTTTAGGCTGTATGCGCCAACGGCAGCAGGCGTATGTGTCATTGGAGAGTTTTCGAATTGGGAAAATATTGAGATGACGCAGAAATTTAAGCCCGGTGTATTTGAATGTTTCGTCGAACATGCAAAGCCTGATATGATGTATAAATATCGAGTTTATAATAAGAGCGGACAGTGTGTGGAGCACTGCGATCCATACGGATTTTCAATGGAGCTTAGACCAAATTGGGCTTCTATCATCGTTGATTTAAATGAGTATGAATTTAAGGATGAAGAGTGGATAAAAAATCGTGACAAAGGCTATAACCTGCCAATGAATATTTATGAAGTGCACCTTGGATCATGGCGGACAAACAAGGACGATGAAAACGGCTATTTTCGTTATGAAGAGATTGCCGATGAGCTGATTGCTTATGCTCTGGAAAATCATTTTAATTATTTAGAATTTCTGCCTTTAAGCGAGCATCCGTTTGATGGGTCTTGGGGATATCAGAATACAGGATTTTTTGCACCGACTTCCCGCTATGGAACACCGGCAGGATTAAAAAAGCTTGTTGATAAATGTCATCAGGCAGGAATTGGTGTTTTGATTGATTTTGTTCCGGTGCATTTTGCAACCGACAGCTATGGTCTTGCCAAGCTGGATGGTTCTCCGCTTTATGAATATGATTCGCAGGATGTCGGAGAAAGTGAATGGGGAACATTAAATTTTATCCATGCCAGAGGTGAAGTTTGCAGCTTTTTACAATCGGCGGCTAACTATTGGCTGGAGGAATTTCATTTTGACGGAATTCGCATGGATGCTGTCAGCCGGGCAATTTACTGGCAGGGAGATCCAAAGCGGGGAGTGAATCCTAAAAGTGTCGAGTTTATTAAAAATATGAATGAAGGTCTGCATAAGCGCCATCCCCATGCAATATTAATTGCCGAGGATTCCACTGATTTTATGAAGGTGACAGCGCCGGTTAAGTATGGCGGTCTTGGGTTTGATTATAAATGGGATATGGGTTTTATGAACGATACACTAGAGTACTTTAAGTTAGAGCCTGCGCATCGGCCGGCTAGTTACCATAAGCTTAGTTTTTCAATGCAGTATTTTTATAATGAATTGTTTTTACTGCCATTTTCCCATGATGAGGTCGTACATGGGAAAGCCACGATTATACATAAAATGTGGGGACAGTATGAGCAAAAATTTCCGCAGGCAAGAGCCTTGTATGCATATTTTTATACACATCCGGGTAAAAAACTAAACTTTATGGGCAATGAATTCGGCCAGTTTCGAGAGTGGGATGAAATGAGAGAGCAGGATTGGGATGTATTAAAATATCCGCTGCATGATTCGTTTCACCACTATTATAAAGACTTATGTAAACTATATCAGACCGAACCGGCATTATATGATGGTGAATATAATCCGTTATGTTTTAGCTGGGTTGTCATTGATGCACCGGATTTTTCAACGTATATATATGAAAGACGGGGAAATGGCGAAAGGATTTTAGTTGCGCTCAATCTGTCCGATCAATTTTGGCTTGATTTTACGTTTGGAGTAGAGGGAAAGGGTAAAAAACTTTTCTTGAAGGAGCTTTTAAACAGCGATTGGGAATGCTACAGCGGCAAAACGAAAAAAAATGATCAGAACTTAAAAGTAACCAAAAAAGTATGCAAGGGAAAGCCTTATGAAGTGAAAATGCATCTGGCGCCATTTAGTGCCAGAATTATTAAAATAAAGGAGGATAAAAAGATATAGGAAGTTTTTGCATATATGTGCATATAAATAGTAAAGAAAGCAAGTAACAAGATGTTACCTATTTAAAAAAGGAGCCTGCCATGAACATAAAAAAGGGCTGTGTTATTTTAATAACACTGAATTTATTTGTTCTGGGAACGCTCCTTTTTCGTGGACAAATATTGGAACAGGAGCCGGAAGATATAACAGCAGTAAATAACAGCGTGTTATTAGAAGAGAGCAGAAAGGGAAAGATTGCTTTGACCTTTGATGCTGAGGTTATAATAGGACTAAAATAATAACACCATATTAAAAAAAGACTTATTTTTAATTAAATGAGTCTTTTTTATTATAAATATGTAAAGAAAATTTAGCTGAAGTGCAAGAGGAGGATGGCGTTGGATAAAAAAGTGAAGTTTTGATGGAGCTTATCTATCATTAACGAGAATATTACCCTTTATTCCGATTGGAGAACAGACAACATTAGAGACACTTTCTTTTGATGAAAGAGGACATGCGATCAACGCCATATGAAGGGAAAATTTCAGCAACTTAACGATAGAAGCAAGAAAGGAATAAAAAATGTTGAATCATAAAAAAGAAGAAGGATTTGTAATTACTAATTACGGAACAAAATCTGTGTTTGCCAGCTTTTTGCCTGGCATCAGTGGTAAAAAAGGAATACCTATATGGTGTCATTATGTGAATCGCGGCCAAGGAATTGCCAGCTTTGGAGTTGAGGATAAGGATCATGCAATTATGGAATTTTACCCTGCCCACCAATCCTATCAATACGTTAAAACTATAGGTTTTCGTACATTTTTACGCGTAAATGGGAATTATGCAGAGCCATTTTCTGATGCTGAAATTCCTCACAGTATGAAAATATTAATGAATGGATTGGAAATTGAAGAGGAGAATTGGGAAACCGGTGTTTTAACTAAGGTAACCTACCATACCCTTCCATCAGAATGCATCGGCGGTTTGATTAGAAAAGCAACTTTTATCAATTTATCTAAAAACCCGATAGACCTGGAAATATTAGATGGTATGCCGGCGGTTGTGCCGTATGGAATTGATATGCGCTCGCTCAAAGAAATGGGGCAGACAATAAAAGCATGGATGCAGGTGGAAGATGTAGAAAGCGGCATTCCTTATTATCGAGTAAGGGTCAGTACAAGCGATACGGCATCAGTCAATGAGATGAAAGGAGGCAATTTTTCATGTGCCTATACTTCAGAAGGTGAGCGGTTGTCTCCTATTGTAGATACAAGCGTCATATTTGATTATGATAATTCACTACAAATCGCTAAAGCCTTTCAACAAAAAGGGCTGGATGAAATTTACCGGCAAAAGCAAGTCTTATCGAATCAATATCCATGTAGCCTCTACGGTGTTTCTAAGACATTAGAGCCGGGAGAATCATTTCATATTTACCAGCTGATAGGCCAAGTTGTGAATAAGGAAACATTAAAGCGATACTTTAGCCAAACGATAGAGCCCTCGTATTTTGAAGCAAAAATAAAAGAAGCAGAGGCACTGACAGAAGAATTAACTGATGTAATCGGGACGAAAACAGGGCACAATGCCTTTGATGAATATTGCCGTTATACTTATATGGATAATGTCCTTCGTGGTGGAACACCCATTGTTTTGCCGGGGAATCGAATTTTTTATATGTATTCAAGGAAGCATGGTGATATTGAACGGGATTATAATTTTTTCCGCATGTTACCGGAGTTTTATTCTCAGGGAAATGGGAACTTTCGAGATGTAAATCAAAATCGTCGTATGGATAATTTCTTTTCTCCTTATGTTGGTGAGGAGAATATTAGAAAATTTTACAGCCTCATACAATTGGATGGATATAACCCGCTGGCAGTGGAGAAGGTTACCTATTCACTGGATGAAGAAGATATTACTACTATTTTTGATTTATTTTCCCAAGAGCAAAAGGAAGAACTAATTTCTTATCTTTCTAAGGCATTTACCCCCGGCGGCTTTTACCAAAAGCTAAATGATATTGGTATTTTAAAAGATAATGTGCAGGACGATTATTTTAAGATGGTGATGGCAAAGGCCCACGATACATTAAATGCAGATTTTGGGGAAGGGTATTGGTCGGATCATTGGACTTATAATTTAGACTTAATTGAAAGCTATTTATCGGTATATCCCGAAAGAGAAAAAGAGCTTTTATTAGGCAGAAACTACACTTATTTTTGTTCACAAGTGCCCATTTTACCAAGGTTAAAGAGATATGTTAAAACAGATAATGGAATTAGACAATATTATTTCTTGGACGAAGAGAGAAGGCGGACAGACTCCGAGAAGCTCGTAAAAGGGCAGTATGGTAAAGGAAATGTAGTTAAGGTTACGTTACTGGAAAAACTATTAGTATTATGTGTTTCCAAATATGCAGCGCTTGATGTGTATGGCATGGGGATAGAGATGGAGGGGGGGAAACCCGGCTGGTATGATGCCTTAAATGGATTACCCGGTTTGTTCGGCTCTTCGATGGCTGAGACTTACGAGCTGGCGCGCAACCTGAAGTATACCATTGGCGCTGTGCAGAAATGTACAGGACAAATCACACTGTTAAAGGAGGTTGGAGAATTACTTCAATCTATGGATGCGGTAACGATGCTTCATAAGAATGAAATAGTGAAAGAAAAAGAACTTTTAGAATTTTGGAATAAGCGTAATCAAATTAAAGAGAAGTATCAACAAAATATATTTTATGGTATTAGTGGAGATACCGTTACCTTAGAGGCTTCCAGAATAGAAGAAATCCTAATAAATTATTTGGAAACAGTTCAGTATGGTATTAGTAAAGCCTGTTCCATGACAAAAGATATCTGTCCTACTTATTTTGCATATGAAGTAGTTGAATATACAGAAAGTAATGATGGGATTGTGCCGGAACATTTTGAGATAATAAAAATACCTTATTTTTTGGAAGGACCGGTTCGTTATCTAAAACTGAATTGGCCATTGGAACAGAAACTGGATTTATATCACTCTGTAAAAAACAGTGATTTGTATGATCAAAAGCTTGAAATGTATAAGGTCAATGAATCTCT
>CAYPIB010000060.1:0-16712 GCA_964410675.1 uncultured Roseburia sp. | reverse complement strand
TTGACGGTTAGTTTTTCTACACAGAGTGCAATGCCCCATGCATTTATAATACTATGGGCACTTTTGACCGAAATATCGGCATTCTCCACAACCAGCTCCCCTGCCCCGATTCCGGCATAGGGGCTGTCAATTTGAATGCTGCAGTCACGGATTGTTAACTTGTTTTTACCAGACTGGGATATCAAAGCATTCGATATCAGGGTTCCATCCCCCTCAATGACACAGTCATCCTTAATTTTAATTCCTATGTTTTCTTGGGGCGGATTCCTCTTAATGGTGTTGGTTCCCTTTAAAACGAGGGTAAAGTCGTCTCCCATACGATATATTAACAAACTATAATAAATCATGGATACTGGTTCTATTTCCCTGGGATCTGCCTTAAATGTATAGTTGGTTAAGGTCAGGGTGTTTTCATCCGGATTGTAGACTGCTGTCCCTCCCTTTCCATCCGTACAGAAAGTTGCCTCTACCTTTCCTCCTTCTACGAACACAAAGTCATCTACTAATAAAGCTGCATTACTGGCAAATATCGCTTCTGTCTCCATACCAGTTACGCAGAACATCCCTGCTATAACCAGCAGGGTCCCTAACAAGCGGTATCGCAGTGTCGTCCATCGTTTCCTTTGTCTTTGCTCTTTTTTCTCATCTTCCATACTAATACTCCTCATCTTGCAATGCTTTCCTTCTCTACTCTATGCTAAAAGTTTCTATTTTTTCCTACTTTACTTTCCGTTTTCCAACAGAACTCCAGTAACTGTAGTATCTCTTGCCTTTGATTGTCCGGTATGCCCGCAGCTTGACGTAATACGTCCGGCGGCTTTTCAGCTTCTTCAGCGTCAGCTTTCCGGTCTTGGCTCTCTTTATCCACACGGTCTTTTTGCTCTTAAACTTCCGGCTGGTGCTGTAGACCAGCTGGTACCCGCTGTTTTTCCGGTCGGTTGTCCATACGGCTCTCACCGTCCGGCGGCTCTTGCTTGTCACGCTTTTTAAACGCGGTGTCTTAATGGTATACTTTTTACCCTTTACCTTAACCACTCTGGCTTTTTTGCTTTCCGCTTGCCAATCGCGCTCCAGTAACCATAGTATTTTTTTTCCCTTTAATGTTTCTATATTCTCTTACTTTTACGTAATATGTCCGTTTACTTCTCAGCTTTTTAAGCGTAAGCTTCCTTGTCTTGGCTTTTTTGATCCATAATGTTTTTTTACTCTTAAACTTTTTATTGGTACTGTAGATAAGCTGGTAGCCGCTGCATTTCCGATCCAGGGTCCATACAATCCTTATTGTCCTATGGCTTTTGCTTGTTACACTCCGCAGGCGCGGCGTCTTAATAATATACTATTTACCCTTTACCTTAACCACTCTGGCTTTCTTGTTTCCTGTGCACTTAACTGCTCAATTCAGCTTAAAAATTTGCAACACGTTACCTCTTTATCACAGCGTGGTGTTTATAACAAAAAAAGCAGTAAACCAAAGAGATTTTCTTAGATTTACCGCACTGCCAACTTTATCCATCTTTTGATGTGATAGATTCTGCCCTTAGAAAACTTCCCCTTGTGTTTTCTTTTTAACTTATATATAAATCCCCTATTAGTACACTTCATTTAGTTTACAACTAAACACGACATTCGTCAACTAATTTATTTTCACCTTTATTGATCTATGATCCATTTATGACAATGTCCTACTATACCACACGTGATTATGTCCCAACAGTTGCTTCTCGTGTTATACTATCCCTCATAATTATTTAAATTGAGGAGTCTTCAAATGAGAAAGGTTACATTATCAATGGATACACAAGAGAAATACGAGATTATTAAAAGAACTTCAGAAGGTCACTTATCCAAACAATAAAACTATGGACAGGCAGGGGATGCAGGTTTATTACCACAAGGGTACCAAAGGATTGGTCATAGAAACCTTTGACAAAAAGCTGCTCTATGGTACACAAATATAGTAATCTCTAACAATACAGCACCGAATATCACCTGTGCTAATCATTTATATTTTTTAGGACATATTCAAAAACGCTGTCAAGTACTTTTTCTTGACAGCGCAATATTTTTATAATCTTTCTCCGGCAATGTTTTTAAAGCCTTCGCCAAAAATCTCACTTGCCCTAGTTACAATAGTAAATGCCTCTATATCTATTTCCTTTACAATCTCTTCAAGCTTTGCCGACCTTTGCTTTTTTATGACACACAAAATAATTTCTTTTTGATCCTGATTATACGCACCGGTTCCGTTCAAATACGTCACGCCAACGTCTAGTCTTTCCATAAGTGCACTTGCAATGTCATGGGAATGCTTACTCACAATCAAATAAAACTTTGCTTCATCTCTCCCATATAAAACTAAATCAAGCATCCAGCCACTGATCATAACTCCGATTGCACCATAAAGAGCTGTTTCAATATTACCAAATACAATCCCTGACAGAATCACAACAACAATATCCAGCATCCAAAAAATAACTCCGGTTTTTAAATGCTTGTATTTTTGTCTCAATATTTTGACTATAATATCCATGCCGCCGGTTGTTGATCCGCATTTAAAAATAATACCAACGGAAGCAGAAACAAGAGCGGAGCCTATAATTACCGCCAGCATTCGATCTGTCGTCGGCGGTGTAACAAATGTCCATAAATTAGTAAACTCCGAAATGAGCACAATAGCAAACGAAGTAGAAAGAATGAACTTAAATCCAAATTTCCAAACTCCAAGCAGCAATATCGGAATATTTAAAAGTAATATCAAAGTTCCTGTTTCAATCGGAATAATACTATTTAATATTATGGCAATACCGGTTACACCGCCGGGTGCCAAATTGTTAGGGTCCAAAAATAAGCTGACTCCGGCCGAATATATAATTGTTGTAAAAAAAATTATAATATATTTCAAAAAATGCTTTCTCATACTTATATCGTATGGAAAAGCATTTTTTCTATTCACATATTTTTATTAAATATTTGTACGCACCAGTCTCGGACGATACCCCTTTTTTTGCAATGCTTCCATAATCTCTTTTTTATGATCGGTGCCAAATGCTTCAATTGTAATCCGAAGCTCTACGGCTACATTTCGGTTTGTCGAGACAAACTGATTATGCTCCAGTTTAATAACATTTCCATTTTCATCTGCAATCACACCCGAAACTGTGCAAAGCTCACCCGGCTTATCCGGAAGAAGAACCGAAACCGTAAAAATCCGGTCTCTAAGGATAAGACCTTGCTGCACAACCGAGGACATTGTAATGACGTCCATGTTTCCTCCGCTTAAAATGGAGACAACTTTTTTTCCTTTCACATTTAATTTTTTTAATGCCGCAACCGTCAACAGTCCTGAATTTTCAACGACCATTTTATGATTTTCAACCATATCCAGAAAAGCAACGACCAAATCTTTATCTTCCACTGTAAGAATTTCATCAACATTATTTTGAATGTATGCAAAAATTTGGGTTCCCGGCGTCTTTACGGCGGTACCGTCCGCAATCGTATCTACACTTGGAAGCGTTACTACCTTTCCCGCCTTGATTGATTCCTGCATACAGTTTGCGCCGGCCGGCTCTACACCAATTACTTGAATTTTAGGATTTAAAAACTTTACCAATGTCGACACCCCAGTCACTAATCCACCGCCGCCAATTGGTACTAATATATAATCAACAAGCGGAAGTTCTTTTACAATCTCCATTGCAATAGAGCCTTGCCCCGTTGCAACTGCCAAGTCATCAAAAGGGTGAATAAACGTGTAGCCGTTAGCTTCTGCCAGCTCATATGCACGCTCACATGCAGCATCGTACACATCACCATGCAGAATCACCTCTGCTCCGTAGCCCTTCGTGCGATTTACCTTCATCAGCGGAGTCGTTGTCGGCATAACAATAACTGCCTTAACGCCGAATTTTTTAGCGGCATAGGCAACACCCTGGGCATGATTTCCCGCCGTAGCTGTAATAATGCCTTTCTGTCTCTCTGCCTCTGATAAAGTGCTCATTTTATAATATGCCCCACGTACCTTATAGGCACCGGTAAATTGCATATTCTCAGGTTTTAAGTATACTTTATTTTCTGTTTTAGCACTTAAATATTCGCTGTAAATAAGCTCTGTCGGCTGGATGACCTCCTTCACCATTTCAGAAGCTTCTTCAAATCTCGGCAATGTGAGCATTTCGTTTTCCATGTTTTACCTCTTTCCGGCGTCTCCTACGTCTATTTCTTTTCTGGTATTGTATACCTATTATCTTATTTTATCAACTTTTATTCCTCATCCGTTTGGGCATCAAACAATGCATTTACAAATTCATCGGAATCAAATTTTTGTAAGTCTTCAATTGTCTCGCCGATGCCAATATATTTAACAGGGACATTGAGCTCAGACTGAATGGCTACAGCAATACCCCCCTTTGCCGTTCCATCCATTTTAGTTAAAATAATTCCTGTGATATCGGCTGCTTCACAAAACTCCCTTGCCTGCACGAGGGCATTTTGTCCGGTCGTTGCATCAAGCACAATCAAATTTTCTCTATGCGCGGCCGGAAACTCTCTATCAATAATACGATTAATCTTTTTTAATTCTTCCATAAGATTTTTCTTATTATGCAGTCTTCCTGCCGTATCACATAATAATACATCCGCGTTTCTTGCTTTTGCTGCATTCACCGCATCAAAAATCACACTGGCCGGATCTGCACCCTCCGCTCCCGAAATGATTTCCACACCAGCCCGGTTTGACCATTCTACAAGCTGTTCTACCGCTGCTGCTCGAAAGGTATCGGCTGCAGCCATGATAACCTTTAAGCCCTTGTCTTTTAACTTGCCGGCAAGCTTTCCTACCGTTGTTGTCTTACCGACTCCGTTGACTCCAATGACAAGAACAACTGATTTTTTATATTCAAAATCATATGCGGTCTCATTCACTTTCATCTGCTCTTTTATATTGTCAATGAGAATCTGTTTACATTCAACCGGTTCTTTTATATGCTGTTCCTTTACTTGCTTTTTAAGATTCTCGATAATTGTCATGGTTGCATTCACACCAATGTCACCCATGATCAGTGTTTCTTCAAGCTCCTCATAAAAATCATCATCCAATGAGGAATACCCATGAAATAAATCATCAATTCCACTTATAAAATTATCTCTTGTTTTTGCAAGTCCGGCCTTCAGCCTGCCAAAAAATCCTTTTTTCTTTTCTTCCATATGCTGCCTCCATCAGTCTGTTAAATCTTTATCGATTAAATCCACACTTACCAATGCGGACACACCCTTTTCCTGCATCGTAATACCATAAAGCCTGTCAGCCTTCTCCATTGTACCGCGTCTGTGTGTAATGACAATAAACTGCGTATGCTTAGTCAGCTTATGTAAATATTTTGCAAACCGGCTGACATTACTCTCATCAAGTGCTGCTTCAATTTCATCCAGAAGACAAAATGGCGAAGGCTTTAAATTTTGAATTGCAAACAACAATGCGATTGCCGTAAGCGCCTTTTCTCCACCTGAAAGCTGCATCATATTTTGAAGTTTCTTCCCCGGCGGCTGTGCTATAATTTTGACACCGGCCTCCAAAATATCCTCATCTTCCATAAGTTCCACACTACCCTTACCACCACCGAAAAGTTCTTTAAAGACTTTGTTAAATTCTTGATTAATCTTAGCAAACTTTTCTTGAAACTGCTTCCTCATCGCATGATCCAATTCGTCTATTATGCTTAAAAGGGTTTCCTCTGCCTGCACTAAGTCGTCATGCTGTGTCTTTAAAAAGGTGTACCGCTCCATCAAATTTTTAAAATCTTCAATTGCATTGACATTGACATCTCCCAGTTTTCTAATTTCATCTTTTAACTGTCCGGCATCACGTTTCATCACGACAAGGTCAATCAGCTCCTCCTTGCGCATTGCGGCTGCATCTGACAATGTAATTTCGTACTCATTCCACATATAATTAATTTGAGTGGAAATACTTTCTTCCAGCTTTTCACTTTGTGCATTTAAACGATATACTTCTTTATCAAGTGCAGTCATGCGCTCTGACATTTTTTCTCTTTCACCAAAGAAATTCTTTTGTTTTTCAGTAAGTTCCTCTCTTAGCTTCGTATCTTTTTTAAGCTGCTCTTCTGATGCACCTTTTTGAGAATGTGAAGCGTTTATTGTATTCTCAATTTCTACGACATCATGATTTTTTGCTTCAATATCCTGTCTAAGCTTATCTAAATTTTCATTAACTTCACAAAGCTCATTTTGATAACGTACCATCTCACCGGCAATACGATTTAGATTCGTCTGTTCAAATTCTTGCTTCTGTGCAGCTTTTTCTGCCTCTACATCAAATTGTGAAACAACTCCTGCACGTTCTGCTTCTTCCTCACGCACTTGCTCTAACAGCTTTTGAAACTCCATAATTTTTTTCTCAATGCTTTTTTCCATTTCCTCGGAAGCTTTTAATTCTGTTTGGCTTTTTTCTTTATTCTCTTTAATATCCAAAATCTGGTTTTCTAATTCTTGTTCTTCACCTTTTAATTCATCAAAGTTTTGACCGACTTCACTCTTTTTTTCTTCTGCCTTCATTACATTCAAGCGTTTTTCATTTTGCTCAAGAAAACGCTCTTGCAGCTGTGCCTTATTTATTTCTATTTCTTTGCGGATTTTATTTCTTTGAGCCTTTGTTTCTTCTATCTCGTCTAACAGTCTGTCTATCGTCTTTAAGCATTCCTCGGTTTGTGCTTTTAACTGATCCATTTCCCGGCGGCGTCCTAAAAGATTACTTGTATTTTTAAAAGCCCCGCCTGAAATGGCTCCGCCCGGAACTAGCAGCTCCCCTTCTAACGTAACCATTCTTACACCGTGATGAAACTTCCTGGCAATTTTTACAGCATTATCGATATGATCAATCACAACAATTCTGCCAAGCATTGCTTTCGCAACATCTGCATACTCTCTCTCAACCGTCACAAGCTCATTTGCCATACCAATGGCACCCTTTTCCTTTAATACCTCAGTCCTCTTAAATTCTTGCGGCTTCGTAATACTTGTTAACGGCAAAAAGGTTGCTCGTCCATATTTATTCCGCTTTAAAAAACCAATCATCTTTTTAGCAGTTTCTTCATGATCCGTGACAATATTTTGAATATTGCCGCCTAATGCTGTTTCTATTGCAGTCTCATATTTTGCTTCTACCTTAATAATATCTGCAACAACTCCGATAATTCCTGGGTTCTTTTCTTTTTCTTCCATAACCTTACGGATGCTGTTACCATAGCCTTCGTATCTCTCGGTAAGATTTGTGACAGAATCAAGCTTTGACTTTGCCTGATGATAAAGAACTTGTGTATCACGTAATGTTTGATCCGACTGGGACAATTGCTCTGTTGACTGATGATTTTGTTCCTCCAGCAGTGCCTGCTCATGATTCAGTTTTTTAATAAGCTGAGTCACATGATTAAATTCCTGCTCTAACTGCATAATAATTTCATCCTGCACCGCTTCATCTGATTTTGCACGCAATAATCTGGAATTTAGTTCAGCCTTTCTGATTGATACTTGTTCTAACATCGTATCAAAGCGCCCAATCTGAGATTTTATTGTCGCCCGTTCATTGAGTGCTGAAATAATCGTATTTTTACCTGCCTCAATCTTATCATTGTATTTCTTAATTTGCTCCTGCAGCTTTTCCAGCTCTGCCTTCTCTTTTGTACGCAACGTTTCAATCTCAGCAAGCTGTTCATCAAACTGACTTTTTTCAATCAGAATTGCTTCTGTTTCTTTTTCCTTTAAAGCAATTTCATCCTGTAATGTTTTTTGACGATTTTCTTGATGCTTCACATTATTTGATGCCGAATATATCTGCTCTTTTAGTACATTAATCTGTCCTTCGAGTTTTCCTCTCAGTACATCTGAGTTTGATAAATTTTCTCTGGCACTAAAAATAGAAGCATCTAGTGATTCTATTTCATTTTGCACAGACTCATAATTGCTTTTTATATTATCATACTGCTTTGTTGCTTCTGCCAAGTCATCTTGGGCAATGGCAAGCTTATCCGTAACATTTTCCAGTTGTTCCTTTAGACGCTTGTTTTCCACTAAAAACATATTCACATCAAGTGCTTTTAATTCTTCTTTTTTCTTTAAAAATACTTTTGCCTTTTCGGATTGTCTTTCTAACGGTCCGGTCTGCTTTTCTAATTCCGACAAAATATCTTTCACACGGAGCAGATTTTGTCTTTCGTCCTCAAGTTTCTTTTGTGCCGTTGATTTTCGTCTTTTAAATTTAACAATTCCGGCCGCTTCATCAAAGAGCTCTCTTCTTTCCTCCGGCTTTCCGCTCAGTATTTTGTCAATCTGTCCCTGTCCGATAATCGAATATCCTTCCTTACCAATACCGGTATCATAAAACAGTTCATTGACATCCTTTAATCTGCACACAGTTCCATTGATTAGATATTCACTTTCTCCAGAACGGTAAATCCGCCTTGCAATCGTCACCTCTTCATAATCTATGGAAAGAGAATGGTCTCGATTGTCCATAGTAATTGCAACATAGGCATATCCCATTGGTTTACGATTTTCTGTTCCCGAGAAAATAACATCCTGCATGGAAGCACCGCGAAGCTGCTTAATCCTTTGTTCACCAAGTACCCAGCGAACCGCATCTGCAACGTTGCTTTTACCGCTTCCGTTTGGACCTACGATACCTGTAATACCATTGTGAAATTGAAAATTAATTTTATTGGCAAAGGATTTAAATCCATGTACTTCAATACTTTTTAAATACATATTACACCTGCTTATAATTCTTTATTTTCAAAAGTGCTTCATATGCGGCCTGCTGCTCCGCTGCCTTCTTCGTTTTACCGCTGCCTCTTCCTATTTCCACTTGATTTAAAATAACTGCTGACTGAAAGGTTTTATTATGCTCCGGACCATTTTCTCCAATTAACTCATAGGTAAGAGATGAAACTTTCTCTTCCTGCACAATTTCCTGTAAAATAGATTTTGCATCATAAAACAACTGTTTTGTTTCCAAATCATTGAGAACAAAGCTCTTAATAAAAGCTCTGGCTGCTTCCATTTGTCCATCCAAGTATATTGCTCCAATTACAGCCTCCACTCCGTCCGCTATAATAGAATCACGCTCTCTGCCGCCAGTCAATTCTTCCCCTCTGCCAAACAGCATATATTTACTGAGGTTGAGTTGTCTGCCGCTAATAGCAAGAGCCTGTTCACATACCGCACTTGCTCTTTTTTTGGTTAAGCTTCCTTCGTCCATATTGACATCTGCATCATATAAATACTCACTCGTAACAAGCTCAAGCACGGCATCTCCCAGAAACTCTAACCGCTCATAATGTAACAGACTATTTATTTTTTGTTCATTAGAAAATGAACTATGCGTTAAAGCTTGTCTTAATAGCTTTTGATTTTTAAACCGATAGCCGATTTTCTGCTCAAATTCTTCTAATGGCAAAACCTTCATACTCTATTTCCTCTCAAAAAACTTCCTAAGATACAAGAGGGTGCCTTTTAGGGCACCTTCCATCGTTTACTTTGTTATTCCCCTATAAGCTCAGTAATAAGCTCAATTGCGTCCCTCACGGTGTTTAGCTTCTCAGCCCTTTCGGGAAGAATTTCAATATTAAAAGCCTCTTCAATTCCCATTGCAATCTGAAAAGCATCCAATGAATCTACTCCTAAGTCGCCTGCAAAAGTGGTCTCTTCATGAATTTCACTTTCATCTACATTCAGCACTTCTTTAATAATACCTTTAAGCGTTTCCAGTACCATGGAAAATTGCCTCCTCTTCTTATTCTTGATTTAATGAAATCATTTCCTTTATTTTATCATTTATATTTTGTTCTTTAAACATAATACATTGTAAAATAGAGTTTTTAATTTCATTGGCTTTGGAACTTCCATGTGTTTTAACAACAAGTCCTTTTAAGCCTAACAAAGGTGCCCCGCCATATTGCTCTACGTCAAAATCTTTTAGTGTTTCCTTTAATGCCGGCTTCACTAAAAGTGCTCCGATTTTACTTCTTAAATTTACCATCATGCCGGCTTTTACCTTTTTAATTATAGCCCCGCCAACGCCTTCATACAGCTTTAAAATAACATTTCCGACAAATGCCTCACAAACAATTACATCTGCCTTACCCGCAGGTATATCTCTCGCCTCAATGCTGCCGATAAAATTAATTTCCGGACAATTTTTTAAAAGCGGAAACGTTTCTTTGACAAGTGCATTGCCTTTTTCTTCCTCATCTCCAATATTAACAATCGCTACTTTAGGATTTTTAATTTTCATGGCATTTTCCATATAAACCGATCCCATTTTCGCAAACTGTAAAAGGTAAGAAGGTCTTGCATCTACATTCGCACCGCAATCTATGAGTAAAGATGCCCCTTTTAACGTTGGAATGAGCGGCGCCAGCGGCGGTCTTTCCACTCCCTTAATTCTTCCGACAAGTACTTGTCCACCAACCAAATTGGCACCTGTGCTTCCGGCCGATACATAGGCATCACAAATACCTTCCTTGATTAAGCCCATTGCACGGACAATAGAAGAATCCTTTTTCTTTCTAATCGCATTTACCGGCGGCTCTGCCATTTCTATTACTTCTGCTGCATTTACTATTTCAACACGGTTCGTGTCATATGTATATTGTTTTAACTGCTCCGATATCGCATCTTCTTTTCCAACGAGATATACTTTTAGTTTATTACTTTCATTTATTGCTTGTACTGCACCCTTTACAATTTCAGCCGGTGCATGATCGCCACCCATTGCATCCACTGCAACATTTACTAAATCTGACATAAATAACCTCCTTAAAACCCTATATTACTATACTAAATTTTATTTCAAAAAGCAAGTAAAGAAAGAGAACTTCCTATGATATTAAAAAGGCCTTCCGTTTACTCGGAAAGCCTTAATTTTTGGGATTAATCAACGTTGATAATCTCTTTCTTGTTATAAGAACCACAAGCTTTGCAAACTCTGTGAGGCATCATTAATGCGCTGCACTTACTGCATTTTACCAATGTTGGAGCACTCATTTTCCAGTTTGCTCTTCTCCTATCTCTTCTTCCTTTGGAAGATTTGTTTTTTGGACAAATAGACATTCGTTACACCTCCTTATTCCCATAGAAAATATCATTTATTATTGCCATTCTAGGATCAGGTACGAAGTCATCGCAATCACAAGTTCCTAGGTTTAGGTCTTTGCCACATACTTTGCAAATACCTTTGCAATCTTCCTTGCATAAAACCTTCATGGGCAAATTCATCAAAATTTCATTATGGATTAACTTCTCGGTATCAATATAATACCCCTCCAAAAAGCTTTTTTCCTGCTCGGACGGCTTTAGTTGGGTATCTTCTTTTGTAACAGACTCTGTAATGCTCAAATGAAGCGGTACTTCAACTTCCATAAGGCATCTGTTACAATCAATAAGCAAAATAACATCAAGTGTCCCGCTTAAAAGTACGCTTCCTTTTGTTTCTGCCTCCAATACTAAAGTAAGAGGTGATTTTTCCTTAATTTGATAATTAACGCCACCACTTTCAAAAGTATCTGCTTCATAGGGAATCTGTCTTTCTTCCCGCTTTTCTTCGTATGACAGTATATCACTTAGATTTAATAACATCGCATACTCCTATCCACACTCAAATAATTATACATAGGGCAAAGAGGTTTGTCAACATTTTTTATTTCCTTGATATGGAATTTTAATTGAGTTCTACTTTATTCTATGTTATTCTGTTTCATGAACTTGCTTTAAAATAACTTATAGTAGGTTAAGCGAAACTCATTTCCAGGTGGCGCCTCTCTTTCACAATGCTTTGGAATGCCCTCTTTTCTATGGAAATGAGACCTTACGCGGTATTCTAAAAGCATGAAGGCCTTTGCCGCATATGCTTTTAGCGCTTAAGGGCTCATTGCAATGCTTAGAAAAACGGGCTTACAAAGCACTGTGAAAGAGAGGCGCCATCCGGAAATGAATTTCGCATCCCTAACTTATAAATCAGAAAGGATTTAAAACAGATGAACTCCATTCAAAATAATTGTTTCTTTCAAAACATGACAAGGCGCTCTTTTCTATTTCATTTATTATGTGCTCTTTGTATGTTTGGCATTCAGTTTTTGTGTTTTTATCAAAAGCTCTGTTCTGTTTTTACTTTGCCTGAAACAAAAAGACTGTATATGTATGCATTAGTTGCTCTCTCGTTTTTATTTGGTATTCTTTTTTACTTTTTATTGCTTCGTTCTATCTATTTAATAATAAGTAAGAATAAAACCTTTTCTTCCTATACTAAGTACTTTTTATTTTATTTTGGCATTATGCTAATTTTCTGGCTGCTATGCTGGCCCGGAATTTTTAAAGGAGATGAATTTTATGTCCTAAGAAGTGCGTTAAGCTTTGAACTGTCTCCCGCTCAAACCGGGCTGACAAGCTGTTTTTATATTGTATGTCTTTTATTTTGTCCGACTCTTGCTTCCATCGTTTTTATTCAGCTTATTATAATCAGTGTCATATTTGCTTATATTTTTAAAAATTTAAATGATATTTATCAAAGTAAAAAAGTATGGATTATGCTGCCCTTCTTTTTTCTACTGCCAATAATTGACGGCAACCTTTTTACTCTTCGCTCCTCGTTAGTTGGATGGCTTTTCTTATTTGTATTGTTTAAAGTATTTTTTGCTTACAAAAGAGCGGCTTTGTCTTTTAGTAATTTTATCTTGATTCATAGTATTTCCGGTCTCATTTGTGCATGGCGGACAGAATATATTTATTTAGTCATCTGTCTTCCTGTGACCATTTGGCTGCTTAAATTAATACGTCCCAAAAAATTATTTGCCGGTATCATACTTGTTTTTATATTTTTTTGCATATTTCAAATTCCAAATAAAATTGCGGCAAACGGCAGTAATAAATACCCGATTTCACTAGTTCTAAATCCGGTTGCTAATCTTTTTACAGAAGAGCATTTAAATGGTCCGCAAGTTTATGAAGATATTGTTACAATAAATGAATTAGTCGATGTACAACGTCTCCGGCTTGATGCATCCGTAAGAAATATAAGTCAATATTGGAATATTCCTGACATTCTGCCGCAAGAAACATTGCAGCGTTTTATGCTGGCAAGCGCCAGGTTAATTGTTTATAATTTTGATGATTTCTTAAAATACCGGTTTGAAACGTTTGCCTATACGAATGGAATCTATCCTAATTATATAAATCATCCGGGAGGTGAAATGGTTTCCGGTATATTAGAGTTAAAATATTATGATACTGACTTTAAACAGATTTTCACTGCCGTTAATCCGCCATTCGGACAAGCACTGCGTGAAAAAACAATTGAATTTTTATCGTGCCGCCACTATGTGCAGGGTAACTGCACAACCTCACCGGCACTTATTGTTTTTTACAATTGTATACCCCCTATCATTCTCTTGGTTTTATTTACAATTGCTGCACTTGTATTACGCAAAAAGGAATATGTATTGCTTTCTCTGTTAATTCAAATTCAGCTGATACTTATTTTTCTTACCGCACCGGCGATGTTTTTTATGTATTATTATTGTTTTTACTTATGTGCATATGTTTTCATCGGTTTATTTCTGTTAGATTTCAAAGGGGGTACTTATATCAAAGCGGACTAATCGATTATATAAAAAGTAAACAGGCACATTAGTCTTTAAACTAATTGTGCCTGTACTGCTGTTAATGCTATGACACCGACAATGTCTTCCCAGGAGCAACCCCTTGACAGGTCATTTACTGGTTTTGCAATTCCTTGAAGCATCGGACCATAAGCCTCTGCTTTGCCAAGCCTTTGAACTAATTTATAGCTTATATTGCCGCAGTCTAAGTTCGGAAATACAAGTACATTGGCTTTTCCTGCAACCTCACTTCCGGGTGCCTTTGCTTTTGCAATATGAGGAACCAATGCTGCATCCGGCTGTAATTCTCCATCGATAGTCAGATGCGGATACTGCTCTTTGGCAATTCTTGTTGCATCCACTACTTTATTTACAAGCGGGTGGCTGGCACTTCCTTTCGTCGAATGAGACAACATCGCAATAATTGGTTTTGCTCCTACTAAAGATTTAAAGCTTCTGGCCGATGTATCTGCTATTGCTGCCAGCTGCTCCGGATCAGGATCTTGATTCAATCCACAATCCGCAAATAAAAATGTTCCATTTTCTCCGTATGAACAATCCGGCACATCCATAATAAAGAAGCCGGATACAAGTTTCGTACCGGGTGCCGTTTTTAATATTTGTAAGGAAGGACGAAGTACATCTGCCGTTGCATGACAGGCACCGGCAACCATTCCATCTGCATCATTTGCCTTTACCATTACGACACCAAATGTCAGATAATCCGTGGCCAAAACTTCTCTTGCCTTATCTAATGTCATACCCTTAGCTTTTCTGGTTTCATATAACAACTGCGCATACTCTTCAAATTTTTCACAGTTAATCGGATTTATGATTGTAACACCCTCTAAATTAACTTCCAGCCATCCTGCACCATCCATGATTTTTTCTTTTTCACCAATCATGATAATATTGGCAATATCATTTTTCATAATATTGGCTGCTGCAATCAACGTTCTTTTGTCTGTAGTCTCAGGCAAAACTATTGTTTTTTTATCAGCTCTGGCCTTTTCTTTTATCATATCAATATATGCCATACTCTCTCTCCTTCCATTTTATCTCTTGCCACTTATTATAAGACAAACCATCACCTCATACAAGTTTGTTATGCATTTTTTGTGTGCTAAATAGAATACAATCCCTTTTTTAGGGCTTATTTGATTACTTTTTTACATTTTCGGCAAATAGGCTTGTAACTATTCACTAAATCATGTATTTTTATAGTATACACATTTTTTTAAATTAAAAAGAAAAGGGGGATATTTCATGAAAGTTACTGGGATTATTGCCGAATACAATCCATTTCATAACGGTCATAAATATCAGATCGAACAAGCTCGTAAATTAACCGGCGCCGACTATATTATTGTAGTTATGAGTGGTAATTTCACTCAACGCGGCGAGCCAGCACTTCTTGACAAATATGTCCGTACTAAAATGGCCCTTGAAAATGGTGCAGATTTAGTAATTGAACTGCCTGCCTGCTATGCCTGCTCCAGTGCAGAATACTTTTCTCTTGGTGCGATTACTCTTTTGCACAAACTCAATATTGTCGATTGTATATGCTTTGGAAGTGAATGCGGGAAAATTGATACGCTTGCTTCGATTGCTAAAATATTTGCATTCGAACCGCAGGCATACCAACAGGTACTAAAAAGCCATTTACGTGACGGTGATAGCTTTCCGGTAGCCAGAAGTAAAGCGCTTGCATATGTTATGCCTGAATTTATTGAAGAACGGGAAGTTATCTCCTGTCCTAACAATATTCTCGGAATCGAATATATTAAGACATTACTTCGTCTGGACAGCCCAATCGTTCCATATACCAATCAGCGAATCGGTTCAAACTATCATGATTATAGATTATCGACAGCTTATAGTTCTGCCATCGCCATCAGACAGGCGATTCATCTATCCTGTCAAGTTGACGCAGTTAAAAGCCAAATGCCGGATTCCTGTTATTCCATTATGAACGAAGCTCTATTAGAAAATACACCTATTTTTGCTGATGATTTTTCCAACATATTAAAATACAGACTTTTGCTGGATGAATATAGAGGCTATACAAGATATGCCGACATCTCAAACGATTTATCCAATAAAATTCAAAAAGTCTTATATAGTGCGGACAGCTTTAATGATTTTTGCCGTAAACTTAAAACAAAAAATTTCACCTATTCCCGAATCAGCAGATGCTTGACTCATATTTTATTAGATATACGTAAAGAATATATAAGTGAATATTTAGAAGAAGGAGCTATCTTCTATGCCCGGATTTTAGGCTTTAAAAAGGATGCTTCTCAGCTGTTAACATTGCTTTCCACTCATGCCGCGGTGCCTTTAATTACAAAAGTTTCTGTAAGCCGCAATTTATTAGACGGCATTGCTCAGCACCAGTTTGAACGTGATATAGCTATTTCGCATATTTATGAATCTGTATCATCATCTAAATCCGGAAAGGCAATGCGAAATGAATATACAAGAGAAATAGTAAAAGGTTAGTATTCACTAACCTTTTTTATTGCTTAATTTACTACTTTTTCACTACTTTACGAATCAAAATACCATTCTTTAACAGGGTACTGTCAATATAATGTCTTTGGAATAATATTTCTCCTTCTCTTTTAATTTCAACATCCTCACTCGCACAATTAATAATAACCTCTAAATAATTATCAACCCAGCCGGACTTCATAAATTCTATCACTCTAGGATTATCTAAATGATTGGGAAAATGAAAATTCCTTGTACGCATGAGAGGCTCATTCTGCCGCAAATGAATGAGCTGCCTAATAATATCAATTCGGTCATTATACTCACCGGCTTCTATTTCATCCCATGGCATACATCTTCGACAATCCGGATCGTGCCCGCCTTCCATTGCAATTTCTGTTCCATAAGTGCCTCCCAATCGTTTGTTTCGGAGGCGTGGAGCACAGAAAACGCCTTTTTATACTTGTCCCGGTTATTCATCGTCCCATACCTCCTGTAACGCTTTCTTGAGCAGCTGCCGCCCCCGGCTCAGGCGCGCCTTCACGTTGCTTA
>CAYPIB010000059.1:8956-16838 GCA_964410675.1 uncultured Roseburia sp. | reverse complement strand
TGCCGCCGCCCTGCCACATTTCACCAAGTGCTGCCACATTTGCATCATTCCCGCCTCTTACAGGGATATCTAATAATTCATTCAGCTTATCGTTAATGTTGAATTGCTCCCAGCCTAAATTGACACAGCGAAATACTTCTCCTTTACTGTTAACCGGCCCCGGAACACCGAGACCAACACCAATAACATCCTCTTTTTTAATTGATTTATCCTGCATTTTTGCTTTAATTGAAAGTGCTATATCAGGAAGAATCTGCTCACCTTTATTTTCAGTGCGGGTCACTATTTCCCACTTGTCCACTACTTCTCCGGTTTTATTAAAAAGTCCTAACTTAATTGTCGTACCGCCTACGTCTACTCCAAAACAGTATTGTCCCATTTTATTCATCCTCCTCGTCATCTTCTTCTCTTCTTTTTGCAAGAGATTTCTGCACCCGCTTATATAATTCCTGTGCAGCATTGTACCCCATCTTTTTCTGGCGGTGGTTTACTGCTGCCGACTCGCAAATAAGGGCAAGATTACGACCTGCCCGAATCGGAATATTATGACAGACAATTTTATTTCCTAAATATTCCGTATATTCTTCCTCTAAACCTAAACGGTCATATTCTTTATCCTTATTCCAGTCCTCCAAACGAATGACAAGATCAATGGACTGTGTATCCATAACGCTTGATACACCAAACAAAGTTTTGACATCTACAATTCCTATGCCCCTAAGCTCAATAAAATGCTTTGTAATATCAGGTGCACTGCCAATTAAAGTCTCATCACTGACTTTGCGAAGTTCTACTACGTCATCAGTTACAAGACGGTGTCCCCTTTTAATTAATTCAAGAGCCGCTTCTGACTTACCTATACCGCTTTCGCCGGTAATAAGTACACCTTCGCCATAAACATCTACGAGTACTCCATGAACAGAAATGCAAGGTGCCAATTTTACATTTAACCAACGGATAATTTCTGCGGTAAATGCGGAGGTCGCCTTCCTTGTCATTAGAATCGGCACTTTTTTAGCGATTGCACATTCTAAAAATAACGGATCAGGCTTTAATTCCCTGCAAAATACAATAACAGGAATCGGATAAGATAATAATTTTTCAAAAACATTTCTTTTTTGGCTTTCCTCCATACATTCTATATAGGTATATTCTACAAAGCCAATAATCTGAAGCCTCGTTGCTTCATAATGCTCAAAATAACCAGCCAGCTGCAATGCCGGTCTGTTAATATCAGGCTGGGTAATCTTAATACCTTTAATATCAATTTCAGGTGTTAGATTTTCCAGTTTGAAATTCTCCATAATTTTTGTAAGACTTACACTTGCCATACAGTTTCTCCTTGCTTTATATTTAAACTCGTTTTCTACCTTTTCATTAGCCTTATTCTAACATAGGAACAGTTTGCCCGCAAGAAATAAAAGCTTTTAATAGTTTTCCTTAACTGCCTTGCTGCTTTTGATGAAAATAAGAATATAGCTCTTTTGCTGCTGTTTCATTCATCTCCTGCACCTTGCACAGTTCTTCAATCGAAGCTTGTTTAATATCCTCAATTGATTTAAAGTGTCTCATCAGAGCTTTACGCCTTACCGGTCCGATTCCTTTAATATCATCAAGAACCGACTTTATATTTGTTTTGCGCCTCAGAGACCGATGATATTCAATCGCAAAGCGATGCGCCTCATCTTGAATGCGTGTCACCAGTTTAAATCCTTCCGAGTTCTTATCTATATTAATTTCCTCATTTTCAAAATATAATCCTCTTGTCCGGTGAAAATCATCTTTCACCATGCCGCACACCGGAATATGAATACGAAGTTCATTCAATACTTCCTTTGCGATATTGACTTGTCCTTTGCCGCCATCCATTAAAAGCAAGTCAGGAAATTTTGAAAAGCTGCCAAAACCATCCTCAATCTCTTTCTCCTGCAGCTGCTCCTTCTCTGAAATACCGTGTATAAAGCGCCTTGTCAGTACCTCTTTCATACTTGCATAATCATCCGGCCCAGAAACCGATTTTATTTTAAACTTTCTATAATCACTGCGCTTTGGTTTTCCTTTTTCATAGACAATCATTGAGCCTACATTTTCAAAACCGCTAATATTAGAAATATCAAAAGCTTCAATGCGGTGAATTTCGGTCATGGACAGCAGCTGGGCAATTTCCTTTACTGCGCCGATTGTACGTCCCTCTTCTCGTTTTATCCGCTCTTTATCCTGGCTTAAAATCAAATGTGCATTCCGGGCTGCTAACTCAACCAGTTTTTCTTTTGCTCCGATTTTAGGAATGATAATGCGCACCTTTGCACCTCTTCGTTTCGTCAGCCATTCCTCAATCAGCTCATGCTCCTCTACTTCATTTGGTATCATGATGACTTTAGGAAGGTATGGTGTACCGGAATAAAACTGCTTTATAAAACTATTTAAAATTTCTCCGTTTGAATTTTCAATGATATTTGTCATGTAAAAATGTTCACGCCCTATGAGCTTCCCGTCTCTGACAAAAAATACCTGCATGACGGCATCACGCTCGTCTTTGGCTAATGCTATAATATCTTTATCTTCTCCGATACCCTCGGTAATTTTCTGTTTTTGCGAAATATTTTTAACACTATTAAGTAAATCCCGATAGCGGATCGCTTCTTCAAAATCCATATCTTCAGAAGCAATTTTCATTTTATCCTCTAAATCCCTTACAATATCTTTATAATTACCATTTAGAAAATCAAGTGCTTTCTCAACTTGTTTTCGGTAATCCTCGACATTAATGCAGCCAATGCACGGGGCACTGCACTGATGCATATGATAATTTAAACACGCCCGTTCTTTTCCGATATCACGCGGAAGTACTTTATTACACGTACGAAGTCTGTATAATTTATTAATTAAATCGATGGTATCTTTTACACTTCCCGCACTTGTAAAGGGACCAAAATATCTCGACCTGTCCTTTTTCATTTGACGGGAAATCATGACTCTTGGAAATGCCTCACCGACCGTTACTTTAATATAAGGATAGGTCTTATCATCCTTTAACATCGTGTTGTATTTGGGCCGGTGCTCCTTAATCAAATTATTCTCCAGTACAAGCGCCTCTAGCTCGGAATCTGTCACAATATATTCAAAATAAGTAATGAGCGACACCATTTTTTGAATTTTAGGACTTTTAGTTGTACTCTCTCTAAAATAAGAGCGCACTCTGTTATTAAGATTGATTGCCTTTCCTACATATATAATAGTATCTTTTTTATCGTGCATAATATAAACTCCCGGCTGCTTGGGAAGTTTTTTTAATTCTTCAGTAATTTGAAACATGCTGAACTACTCTCTCTTTTCTGCTCTTTTTAAACTTTTACTGCTCTTTTATAAGTATACACAATTTTATACGTTTGTACATCCGTCTATTTGTACTGAAATGCTGTTTTTTTGCTAGAATTGTCATCTTCATCACAATATCTTGCTCTTCTATATTTTTCCTGTTACTATAAAAAAACAAGGGAGGTATTCGTTATGGAAATCATACGTGCGAAGAATTACGATGAGATGAGTGCCGCTGCTGCAAAACTGATCACTGACTTGGTAAATGCCAAAAATGATTGTGTATTAGGTCTTGCTACCGGTTCAACTCCAATTGCAACTTATAAGCATATTATATCTGCTTACGAAAATAAAGAGGTTGACTTTTCTAAAGTTACAAGTATTAATTTAGATGAGTATAAAGGTCTTTCTCCAGAAAGCGACCAAAGTTACCGTTATTTTATGAATACTAATTTATTTGATCATATTAACATTAATAAGGCAAAAACTTATATCCCTAACGGCTTAGAGCCGGATGGTGAAAAAGCCTGCAAGGATTACGATGAAGTAATTAAAAATACCGGAGGCGTTGATTTACAAGTACTTGGATTAGGTAATAACGGTCATATCGGTTTTAATGAACCGGATGAATATTTTCCAAAGACGACTCACATGGTAGATTTAGCTTCAAGTACAATTGAGGCAAACTCCAGATTTTTTGATACGATTGATGACGTACCAAAACAGGCGTATACTATGGGCATTCAAACAATTATGAATGCAAAACAGATTGTTGTATTAGTTAGCGGCAAGGGAAAAGCGAAAATTGTAAAAGAAGCTTTCTACGGCCCAATCACTCCAAAAGTTCCTGCTTCCATTCTTCAGTTACATAATAATGTTGTTTTAATTGGAGATGAAGAGGCATTATCAGAAATTTAATATAGCTTGCGTTATCTTTTTTCTTCATTTCATAGCTTGTGTTCGGTTTTGCCGAATACAAGCTATACTACTATGTAAATACTAACACTATTATAATAGGAAAGGATTGATTTTATGATTATTAAAAATGGACTTGTATTTTCTCCCGAGGGAGCTTTTGAAAGCAATACTATTTCTACACTCGGAGACAAAATTCAAACGGTAACACCACAATCTGACGTAATTGCAAAAGACGACAATACTGTTTTAGATGCCGAGGGCTGCTATGTAATCCCCGGTTTGATTGATATCCACTTTCACGCCTGCATGGGACATGACTTCTGTGATGGAACATTAGAGGCGATAGAAGCAATGGCTTCCTATGAACTGGATAACGGAATCACTTCTATATGCCCTGCCACTATGACACTTGATCAAAAACTCCTTGCTTCTATTTGTAAAACAGCGGCAGAATACAAAAAAAACCAAGCACAGTTTAAGGGTGCCGACTTGTGTGGTATTAATTTAGAAGGTCCTTTTGTTTCTTATGCTAAAAAGGGCGCACAAAACCCTGATTATATTATTCCTGCCAGCTTAGAGCTTATAAAGGAGCTTAAGGAATTGTCAGGCGGCCTGACAAAATTAACTACGCTTGCACCGGAAACTGAAGGTGGTCTTAAGTTTATAGAGCAGGCAAAGGATCTCATTCATATATCTCTGGGACATACTACCGCTGACTACGATACAGCCAAAGCTGCCTTTGATGCGGGTGCATGCCATGTTACGCACCTATACAATGCCATGCAGCCCTTTAATCATAGAGACTCCGGTGTGATTGGTGCTGCTTTTGATACGCCTGACTGTCATGTAGAGCTTATTTGCGATGGAATTCACATTTCCCCCGCTGTAATCCGTGCTACCTTTAAAATGTTTGGTAAAGACCGTGTCGTACTCATCAGTGACAGTATGATGGCTGCCGGAATGGAGGACGGCCAATATTCCCTCGGAGGACAGGCTGTTACAGTACGTGGAAATCTTGCCACTTTAAAAGACGGAACGATTGCCGGATCGGTAACAAACCTGATGAAATGTCTCCGCCATACAGTCTCCGTTGGAATTCCTCTCGAAACCGCAGTGACAGCTGCCACTAAAAATCCGGCCCAGGCAATTAATGTCTACGATACAATCGGGAGTATTGAAGCCGGTAAACAAGCCAATCTCGTCATCCTTGATAAAAACCTTGAAATAAAACACATCGTTTTTCAAGGAGAAGTATATAAATAAATTATTTTTTTAGTCAAAAGAACTGCTGTCACATGAAGTTGAGACAGCAGTTCTTTTTCATAATCATTAACTTATTTTTGTATTGCGGAATTCATTGGCCGATATTCCCACTTGTTTTTTAAACACCCTGGAAAAGTGAGACATGTCCAAGAATCCTACTTCGTCTGCAATATCACCAATCCTTAAAGAAGGATCTTTTAATAATTTTTTAGCATTTTCAATTCTAATATTATTTAATATTTCCGAAAAACCTTGGCCCGCATGGCGGTTTAGCAGCTTGCTTAAATGCCATTGGCTCACATATACATGTTCTGCAACATCAGAAAGCTTTAATTTTTCTTTATAATTCTCTTCAATATAGGCAACTGCATTATTTACGATAAAACTGCTCGCCTCACTATCAAAGGTTTCTTCTGTTTCTCCCTCAATACTGTGATCAGCATCTTCGGGAACCTTTAAATCCCGAAGACGACTGACCATAGCTGCTACCGCCTCCTGTAATTCATCCATTTTAGAGGGCTTTAAAAGGAAACGGTTCACTCCTAAGGAGATGGCGCGCTGTGCATAATCGAAATCTCGATGGCCTGTTAAAATTGTGATTTGTGTATCCGGAAATTCTGATTTAATTCCGGCAATCATCGTCAGTCCATCCATCCTCGGCATACGAATATCGGATATAATAATATTAGGTTTTTTACTGCGGATAATTTCCAGGCCCTCTTGGCCATCATATGCATACCCCACTACTGTACATCCGCAATCTTCCCACTTAATCATCTTCGTGAGACCTTCTACAATAATGGGCTCATCATCAATAATTACTGCTTTGTACATATAAGATTACCTCTTTTGCTGTGTTTACAATTTACTTATAATCCTATTGTAACAAATACATTCTTTTTTATCCAGTTTCGGCAATTAACCTTTAATAGCACCGGCTGTCAGACCTTTAATAATGTATTTCTGCAAACAAATATATACAATAATAACCGGAACAACTACAAGCGTTACTGCTGAAGCCATAAGTCCATAGTTTGTACCCTCGTTTGATGTCAAACGATTTAACAGGATTGTAATACCAAACATGTTAGGTCTTCTTAAGAAGAACGATTGTGTAAACAAATCATTATAACTCCAAAGGAAGGAGAAAATTGCTACCGTAGCAAAGGATGGCTTTGTAAGCGGTACAATAACCTTGAAGAAAATCTGGAATGGATTACATCCTTCCAAGAAAGCACTTTCTTCTAGTTCTATTGGAAGTCCTCTAATATAGCCTGACAGAACAACAATAGCAAATGAAAGGTTGCCGGCTATACTCGGAAGAATTACCGAAAGCATCGTTAAAAACCATTTGTCAGTATTGGCAATTCCCCAAGAACTCTGCATTTGAATAACTGTAATAATTGTTGCAAAGGCCGGAAACATCATACCTGCTAATACTAAAGATTGTAAAACCTTATTAAATTTAAATTCATATCTTACAAGCGCAAAAGAAGCAAGACCCGCTAATAATATTACTACTGCCGCTACAATTCCTGAAATTGTTAGGCTGTTTACATAAGCTCCAAGAATGTTTAATTCATCAAAGGCTTTTTTATAGTTGGACATCGTAAACAATTCGCCAATCGGAAGTGCAAATGAATTTTGAAGTATCTCATTTCTAACTTTAAATGAGTTTTGAATAACCCAAATAATTGGATATACTGTTGTGAGTCCCCAAGCAATCAGAAAGAAATAGACGATTACTGAGGATATTTTAAATTTTTTATTTTCCATATTCTATTCCTCCTTAAATGTCATCTCTTTCTTTGAAAATTCTATTAACCACCTGAGATAATATTACTCCTAAAACAACAATTACAATCGCAAGTGTTGCACCATAGTCAACATCCTTTACCTCATTTGTCTGATAGTACATATAAGTACCGGTTAAGAAGGTTGATTTTAATGGTATTCCTTTCGGGAACATTACCCATGGAAGGTCGAATACCTTTAGCGCTCCTGTCACTGCCAGAATAACACAAGTACTGATTACATTCTGCATAAGCGGCAATGTAATATAGCGAATCTGCTGCATCTTTTTCGCACCATCAATCGCTGCCGCTTCATAAAGTTCCGCTGAAATGTTGTTAAGTCCGGTTATTAAGATAACAAAATAGAACCCTACATACTGCCATATAACAGGTAGCATCATTGTAAAAATTGCAATTCCTTCTGCCTTCCAGTCATATACTGTGTTTTTACCTGTTACCCACTCAATAAACTGGTTAACCATACCTTTATCTTTTAAGAAAATCAAGTTAAACAGCAAACCCAATGCGGTAGACGAAATAACTATCGGGAAGAAATACATTGTTCTAAAGACTTTAGAACCAACTCGTAT
>CAYPIB010000059.1:0-8946 GCA_964410675.1 uncultured Roseburia sp. | reverse complement strand
AACGCATACCAACACAGGCACCATTAAAGCCAATATTAAAGCTATACCTACCTGCCCAACGATTGTAGCAATAGTCATAATGATAGTATTCTTAAATGATGTCATCAGGTTTGGATCAGAGAATAATTTCACATAGTTAGAATACCAAGGATCATTAAATGCCTTTCCCGGCAATCCCAAAGTGTTAACTTTTTGAAAACTCGTTATTATGTTCCGGAAGAACGGATAATATAAATATACTGCTAAGAATAAAAATGCCGGAACAAGAAAAAATATTAAAGGTTTTTTATTTCTATAAATATTCGCGCCCATCTTTGCACCCTCTTTTTGAAAAGAACCGGAAGCCTTTGGTCATGCCCCCGGTCCTTATTTTATTTGTTACTAGGTTTTATCGCTACAAGCTGCAAATTTATTATTCTGCTTCTTGTTGTGTTGTGTAAATTTCAAAGCCTTCTGCTACTGCATCTACTGCTGATACTTTACCTGTTACGATTTCAGGCATGTTATCAAATGTAGGTACACGGCACTCACCATTAAAGTTATCCTGAGCTGCAGGTGTAAGTGTAGCACTAGCTATTAACTTAATTGCCTTCTTCTGTAGAGAATTGAAATCTCCTTCAACAGTTTCTGGCGGGTTCTTTAAAGGAGTACCTGTGTGTGCTGCAAAAAGTGCTGTAACTTCATCAGCAGTCATATGCTGAACAAAACTAACTGCTGCTGCTCTCTTATCAGGATCATCCCATGCTTTTCTAGTAATATAGTAGCCTGAAGAGAAGCCACCGATTAAATCTGAAGGTTTTCTATCGGAAGTACTCTTTGAAGGAACGTTAACTACATCAAAGTTCTCTAATTTTTCTGTATCAAGTGTAGAAGGATCTTCTAAGTCACTCTGGCAAGCTTTTACGATTGCGTTAAGAGTCCAAGAACCATCAAGTAAGAATGCTGCCTTATCCTGTGTAAATAATGCCTGTGTTTCTAAATCTGTTGCTGAGTTTGTATTGTCTGGGAAAAATCCAGCTTCATATAAAGCCTTTACATCTTCCATACCAGCAACCCATGCTTTTCCTTCTTCACTTTCTACGGATGTAGGAATGATAGGATGAGTAGCTACTTTTGAGTTGTTAAAGATACCAAACTCCCACCAGTAATGTGGAACTGCACCGAGTGCTGCTGCGATTGGTGTATAACCAGCATCTTTAACTTTTTGACAGTCTGCTACGAAAGCATCCCATGTATAGTCAGCACCTGGCATTGCAACACCTGCGTCTTCTAAAACTTTTTTGTTTATAAAAAGACTTTCCCAATAACCAGCAACAGGAACTGCATATTTTTTACCATCTGCTGGTGAAGCTGGCATATATTCTTCAGCCATGTTTGTAGCATAATCCGGATACTCTGCACGAATTTCATCGATTGGCACTACTTTTCCATTTTGAACGAAGCTGTCAGAATCTGCTCCTGTAAAGAAGAATAATACGTCTGGTTCAGAACCTGTCTCAAAGTCAGTTACAATTCTTGTCTTAAATGCTTCATCTGATGTAGCAGATGTATCAGCTACAGTATTGCCTGTCTGCTCTTCCCAAAGCTTAAATTGCTTTTTAAAGTTAGCGGCATTTCCGTCTTCACCTGCGAATGTTGATGTAACAACAATTTCAGTTGGATTTGTTGCAACTTCTTCTGTTGTATCCTCTGTTGTGTCTTCTGTCGTATCCTCTGTTGTGTCTTCTGTAGTTGTTGCTGGTGTCTCAGTCTTGTCACCACAACCTACTAATGAGAAGATTGTTGTACAAGCTAATAAAATTGCTAGAGCTTTTTTCATTTTCATACTTTTACCTCCCTAAGTTTTACTTGTATGATTTCCGATGAACTGTTTTATCATCTGAACTAATCATAATATAAACAAGCAAATAAGTTAATGATTGGTGTTGTGATTTGTTGACTTATATTGTGCACTCATTTGTCTATTTTGACCATAATAGTACTGATTGTGTTACCCAAACTATCCGAATTGACCTTCAAACCGCAGTCTCTGCCGTAAATTATTTTAATTCTCTGGTTAACATTACGAATTCCAAGACTTACATGCTGTTCTTTCTGTCCGTGTTGTTCTTGGGTATAATTCTCACTGAGCAGTCTGTCAATGTTGGCTCTGTCCTTTGCCGACATAGCTTTATTGTTAATAATTTCTATAAATAGATATTCATTCCTGCTATGAACTTTAATAGTAAGAATGCTCCTTTTCTGCAAATTAGTTCCATGCTCAACGGCATTTTCGACAATTGGCTGGATAATAAGTCTTGGAACTTCTACTCCAAGCAAACTTTCATCTATATTTTTTATGACCTGAAACTTTTCTCCAAACCGCTGCGAAATTATAAATAAATAAGCATCGACATAGCTTAATTCCTCCGCAAGGGATACGAAAGACTGATTTTTACGATTCAAAGTTGCCTCAAGCATTGTCGAAAGTGCTTCGATCATACCGCTCACCTTATAATTATCCGTCATTCTTGCTTCCCAATTAATAATTTCTAAAGTATTATTTAAAAAATGGGGATTTATTTGTGACTGCAGCGCCATAATGCGGGCATCCCTGACCGCAAGCTCCTCTAAATATATTTTTTGAAATTGATATTGCAATTTGGCAGACATAGCATTAAATGCTTTATCTAACTCGTCAAATTCTAGATTCTTTCCCGTTTGCTTAATCTGCATTCCATAATTTCCATCTCTAATCTCATTCGTTGCCTTTAATAAATCTTTAATTGGCCTCGTTACTCTATTATGAAAAAAATAAAAAACTAGAAATATAAGAGGACACATAAATAAAATCTGTAATATAAAAACAGAATTAATACTCTGCATATCACCTAGGACAATTTTAGAATCAAAATTGACTGCATACGTAAACTTTAAACCATTATTTCTCATATTTTTGTAGACATATGATGGCTGATTTTTGCCTTCTGACAATACCTTAGTGTTCTTTGTATCCTTATTATATTCTAAATGTTCTATTTCACTTTTACCAGTTGTTATAATCAGAGCATCATCTATATATACTCCCCCTCCCTGATATGCCCAGACATTATTTAATGCTTGAAATATATGTTCCATATTCAGCTCCATCGCCAGGACTGCATATGGCTCAAAATTACTTCCTACAAGATTACGAACCAAATAGGTCCTGCCATCCACATTGATAAAAATTGTTTCTGTTTCGATCTGAGAAGCCGCCTCATCTACCACTTCCTTAGCATTTTGTTCAAACCACCTAAATGCTTGAAAAGAACCACCGCTGAGTTCATTAAAAGCATAGTACAATGAATCTTTGTCATCTAAAAAATATAGAATCACTGTTTCAAAGTTATTATTCAATCTATAATTTTTTCTTAAATAGTTATTAACTATATTCTGAAGTTCATAAATACTATTCTTGTTTTTTCTGTAATCAACATAGCTTTCTCGAACTACATTATCATAAGATATATTCTTAGAAGAATTAATTGCATCTGTCACACGCAGCTGACAAATTTCAATAGCAGAATCGAACGAAGTTGTAATTGTATTTACGGCCTGTTTTTGAATTCTTCCGGATACCACTACTATCATTGTGACAGAAAGAAATAGTAATGGAAGAAACCATCCAAAAAACAAGGTTCGCATCATACTCCACTGCAGCTTGCTTTTTTTTCTGCTTCTATATTTATCAGCCTTACTTATCAGTCTTCTCATTTCATTTTATCTCCATTCAATTTCATATAAACTTTATTAACAATTTACTTAAATATACAAGAAGAGGCTGCCAAAGACAACCTCTTCTTTAAAAAATATATTTCTATTGTTTTAAAGTTTTAGGAAATTTTCATATATTTCACAAACTCTGACCGCCTCTTCTTTACTTGGCATCTCACAGAAAATACGAAGTAAAGGTTCTGTTCCTGAAAATCTGGCAGTAATCCATCCACCATTTTTAAAGTAAACCTTGCTTCCATCTAAATAGGATACTTTGTCAATATCAAACGGAAGCTCCGGAATTTCTTTGTTTTGCATAAGAACTGTTAAGATATCTTCCTTTTTCTCTTGATTGAATTTATAGTCTCTCTCTACCATACAAATAGTACCGCATTCTGCTTCAATATCTTTAACAATCTGAGAAAGAGGTTTTCCTGTTATGGCAATCATTTCTATTAAAAGAGCCGCTGCATATATTCCGTCTTTACCCTTAATATGACCTCTTACAGTCAGTCCGCCTGAAGATTCACCGCCGATAACCGCATCTGTAGCATTCATCTTTGATGAGATATGTTTAAAACCTACCGGCACTTCATAACATTCTTCACCAAAGGTATGGGCAACCTTGTCTAACATATGTGTGGTACAAATATTACGAACCACAGAGCCTTTCCAGCCTTTATACTTTACTAAATAGTAATAAAGTAATACCAATATATCGTTAGGATGTAAAAATCTTCCCGTATCATCAATAACACCGATTCTATCCGCGTCACCGTCTGTTGCAATACCGATATCACATCTCTTATCAATGACATAGTTCTGAAGTGTCTTTAACGTTGCAGCTGAAGGAGAAGGAAGCTTTCCGCCAAACAATGTATCATGTCTTTCATGAATGGTTTCCACTTCACACCTTGCTGTCATAAGAATTGTCTTTAATGCTGTTTCACTCACTCCATACATGGGATCCAGTGCTACCTTTAATCCGGTATGGCGGATCGCCTCAATATCGATTGCATCTATAATATTATCAAGATATTCATTCAACGGATAAATCTCACGAATTAATCCTGCATTTAAAGCGATATCGTATTCCATTTCACCAACCGGAATATCTGTAATATTGCTGATATATTCCTCTATCTGCATTGTCTGCTGTTCATCCGCATCCCGGCCGCCGGCTGTAAAAACCTTAATCCCATTATAAATAGCCGGATTATGGCTGGCTGTAATCATCATTCCATAAGGAAATTCATGCTTCATAACGTAAAACATAATAAGTGGTGTCGGAGCAGATTTATTAATTAAATATGCTGTAATGCCTTCCTGGGCAAAAACCTGCCCTGCCCACTGCATTGCTTCTTTCGATAAAAATCTTCTGTCATATCCAAGAACTATTCCTTTATCTGCCACACCTTCATCTTTCATTTTATCTGCAAGAGCTCTAGCTAAAATCTGAATATTTTCTTTTGTAAATTCATCGCCAATAATCGCTCTCCATCCACCTGTACCAAACTTAACCATAACTACACCTTCCTTTCTAATTATCCCATTGTTACAACAACTACATGTTCACTGCCTTTTTCGTAAACCGGGATTTTATCAACTACAACACCATCTACGGAAATCTCTTTGACACCTTTCATAACTCCATCAGGGTTTTTAACGTTAATATCATACATTGCCCCTCTCCATTCACGACGGATACGGAATTCCTTCCAATCAGCCGGAACGCAGGGATTGATTTCCAGATTATCAAAATTAGGTCGAACGCCAAGCATATATCTTGTTGCTGAAAAATATGCCCAGCCGCCGGTTCCTGTCATAAACGGATGTCTCGCTCTGCCGTATGCCGTATGATCCCTGCCCATAATAAATTGGCAATAGGAATATGGCTCTGCCTCTCTCAATTCAATCATATCATTCTGGTTATACGGACTGATTGCGTCATAAAACTTCATTGCCCGATCACCACGGCCAAGCTCACATTCAGCCGCCCATGCCCATGGGTTTGGATGTGAGAAAATTGCTCCATTTTCTTTTACGCCCGGATATACTCTTGTTACAAAGCCAATATCATCATCCGGTACCGTATAGGAAGGTGCATTGAGCAAAATACCATATGGTGTAAACAGGTATTTATCAACACTGTCCATTGCCTTTTTACCCTTTTCAGCATCTGCTGCTCCGGAAAGCACTGCCCATGCATTAGACTCAAGATGAACTTTTCCTTCTAAGTCTTCTGTTGTACCAATCTTTTTGCCATTCTTTGTAATACCACGGATAAACCATTCTTTGTCCCAAAGCTTTGTATTACATACTTTTTTAACTTTGTCAGCCATTGCTTCATATTTAGCAACGTCTTCTTTTCTATCTAAATATCTTGCTGCTTCTAAGAAATTATTAATTGCCCAGTAATGCAGGAAAGAAACCATTGCACTTTCACCGCCGCCAAGGTTCAAGCAGTCATTCCAGTCTGCTCTAAGTCCCTTACAGACTCCGTCAGCGCCTACCTGTTCATTGGAGAAATCTAAAATCTTAGTCATATGTTCATATACAGTGCCTTCTCCGCCATCTGCATAAGTTATAATTTGATCCAAAAACTCTACTTCGCCTGTTTCCTTTACAAATTCTACAATCGCAGACACCAGCCATAATGCATCATCCGAACAAGCATCATCAAGACCATGAACCATGTTCTTTTTATCAAAGGTTGGTACTACCGTTGGGGAATTAAAAGGTTTTATTTCTGCATTCGGCTCAAACCACTCCGGCTGGAACAGGTGGAGACCATAGCCTGCTGACACAAGACCTCTGAGAAGCTCAATAATTCTCTGCTTACATTTGTCCGGATTGGAATGCGGTATTGTCATAGCATCCTGTGCTGTATCACGATAACCGAGTCCGGTTCTTCCGCCTACTTCAATGAAAGATGCAAACCTAGAGAACATAACGTTAATTTCCGCCTGATATAACGTCCATGTGTTTATTAAAGTATTCATGCCTTCATTAGGTGTTTCAATTTGTAATTTATTAATTTTGTTATTCCAGAAATTCTTTAAATCAGCATATACCTTGTCAACATTGTCAAGGTTACTGTATTTTTCTCTTATTTCTTTGCCGGCCGCACGGTTTCCTTCACCAAGCATAAATACAAGGCGAATTTCTTCTCCCGGCTGTAAAACAATATTTTTCTGCAAGGAACCACAGTGATTATTACCAAGCTCATATGAACCGCTGCACTGTCCGTTTTGAACTGCAACCGGATTATCTTCGGTATGGTATAAGCCGATAAACTTATCCCTTAAGCAGTCATATCCGTCCGGCTCAAAATTAGATGCGAAATACTGGTAACCAAACTCTTCATAGAATAAATCATATTCAATGATTCCGTCCCTAAAGTTTGATCCCGCACAGTAGTTACTCATCTGAAAGTTTTGATTATCTATCATAATATGATGATACGAAAATTCACAATAAGAAAAAACACTTAAGTTTCTTGGCTTATCATCTTCATTTTTAATTTTAACATCCCAAAGCTCTACATCATCCTCAATCGGAACAACAAGGGTCTGGTCTGCTTTTATTTTGCTGTAGTCACAACTGTATGTTGTATAAGAAAGACCATGGCGGCATGTATAGTCTGCCTCATCAAGTGATTTTGCCACCGGCTGCCATGAAACACTCCAATAATCCTTACTATCGTTGTCACGAATGTATACATAATGTCCCGGTCTGTCCATAGGGATACTGTTTGCTCTAAATCTTGTTACACGATGGTACTCAGGCGTCTTGTAAAACATATATCCGCCTGCTGTATGATTTACTACTACACAGGTATCTTTTACTCCCAAATAGTTTGTCCAGGAAGTAGGTAAATCTACCCGCTCAATTACATATTCTCTCTTCTCATTGTCAAAATGGCCATACCTCATAGCATTATCCTCCTCTTTTTTCTAGCTTAATTATATCTATAAAAAAAACAAAAGGGTATGACTAGGCATGTGAATATTTGACTATTATTGCGCAAAGAGGAATATCCGCTATATAACAGATATTCCTCATGCTTTTTACCATATTATTCTTCGTTTTTTGGTGGCTCTATTGTGCCGTCGTTTTCGTTATTTGGTTCTTTATTATTTGATTTAAGAGTATCTTCCTGATTGTTTGGTGTTGCTAAAATCGGCTGAAACTCCGGCGGCAGTTTTACTCCCTGCTCTTTTTGCTTTTGTAATTTTTCTGCCTCTTGATTTTTGGCCGCTTCGACAACTTCGTTTATTTTATTTACTTCTTCTTTCTTTTTCGTTACTTCTTTATCTTCTTCCGGTTCAGGAATTCCTTTTTCCTCGCGGAAAATTTTCATAAACTCTTTTCCTGTAATTGTTTCCTTTTTAATTAGATGTGCCGCTAACTTATCCATAAGGGGACGGTTTGCTTTGAGCAGCTTTTTTGCCTGCCTATAGCTGTCCTTTAAAATCATCATAACCTCAGAATCAATCTCCGCAGCCGTCACATCACTGCAATTTAAAACACTTCTGCCATCCAAGTATTTGCTCTCTACCGATTCTAAACCAATTAATCCGAACTTCTTGCTCATACCATATTGTGTAACCATAGAGCGGGCAATATTTGTTGCTTTCTCAATATCATTGGAAGCTCCTGTCGTTACCGTGTCGAATACAATTTCTTCTGCTGCACGTCCTGCCACAAGTCCTACAAGCATATCTTTCAGTTCTGCCTCTGTATTTAAAAACTTCTCTTCCTCAGGAACATGCATAACATAACCAAGTGCTCCCATCGTTCTTGGTACGATCGTAATCTTCTGTACCGGTTCTGAATTCTTTTGAAGGGCACTGACGAGTGCGTGGCCGACTTCATGATAAGAAACGATCTTTCTTTCTTCCTTACTCATAATACGGTCTTTCTTTTCTTTTCCTACTAACACTACTTCAACCGCATTAAATAAATCCTTTTGAGAAACAGCATTCCGTTTATCCTTAACCGCATCAATTGCCGCTTCATTAATCATATTGGCAAGGTCTGATCCTACCGCTCCGCTCGTTGCAAGTGCAATCGCATCTAAATCAACGGTATCATCCACATGCACATCTTTGATATGCACCTTAAGAACTTCGACCCGGCCTTTTAAATCCGGTTTATCTACAATAATACGTCTGTCAAAACGTCCCGGACGAAGCAGTGCCTTGTCAA
>CAYPIB010000058.1:0-16848 GCA_964410675.1 uncultured Roseburia sp. | reverse complement strand
TTTTGACTTCTGTAATGCTGTACGTCACATTCTCTAATTCTTTTAAAATTTGATCTAACTCTTCCTTAGAAGATATGACAATTTTCTTATCCTTTTTTCCGTAGAATTTAGCTAATAAAGGCTTCTTTTCTCCGGAAATATTTAAATAATTATCTAGTGTCCAGTATTCTTCCGGAATAAATGCATTGATTTCATTTTCCCGATCACAAATAATCCGCATTGCAACAGATTGAACTCTGCCTGCACTTAAGCCTCTTTTCACTTTCGCCCAAAGAAGAGGTGAGATACGATATCCCACCATACGGTCTAAAACACGTCTTGCCTGTTGGGCATCAACCAAATCCATATTAATTTCCCTGGCATTCTTTAATGAGTCCTTCACTGCATTTTTTGTAATTTCATTGAAAGTAATCCGATATACCTTTTTATCCTCTAATTTAAGTGCTTTATAAAGATGCCATGAAATAGCTTCACCCTCACGGTCAGGGTCAGTTGCCAAATATATTTTTTCTGCTTTTTTTACTTCTTTTCTGAGACCAGCTAAAATATCACCTTTTCCTCTAATTGTTATGTACTTTGGTTCGTAATTATTTTCTATATCAATTCCCATCCGGCTTTTAGGTAAATCTCTAACATGACCATTGCTGGCCATTACCTCATAATTAGCCCCAAGAAACTTTTTAATTGTTTTAACTTTTGCCGGTGATTCTACAATCACTAAGAACTTTGCCATTTAATTTCCCTCTTTACCATTCATTTTACACTTGACCTTAAGTAATCGTTTCAAACTATACACTAAAAATATGACGCTGTAAAGGATTTTATTAATATTTTAGAATTAGCCCCAATAAAAAGCAGGCCCTTATCAGCCTGCTTTTTTATCTTTTTATTGTATATTATTAATCTAATTTTAATAAATCCATTTTGGTAACACTCAAGGAAGTATATGCCGGATTTGATTTAATTTCAGTAACATCACCTGTAATCGAAATACTCTTAATCGTCGTCTGTGCTTCTATATAAAGAGCAAACTCACCAGTATCTTCTTTTAGCAGATTCATCGGCAATCTGACACCATACATCGTACCTGATCTTAAATCGTTACGATATGTATTATAATCATATTGTTCCGAGAAGTCTGTATTATAGATTGGCATATTTAATTCTCTTACCCAAACTTCATCACCATTTGCAAGTACAATTTTTTGAACTCCCAGTGGCGGAGCTGCTACATTATCCGGTGTTTCAACTCGCATTAAATAACGAATTGCTATCGTCTTTGTACCCTTTACTAAGTTTGGATCTGCAATTCTAAACCAAACCCTGGATGCCTCAGCGCTTGTATAATCAACAAAAGGATATTTGTATGAGCCATCGGCATTTAATATTAAAGATGATTCTGCGGAATTAGTATTGGTAGCATTTTTTCCGATTGCTTCATCATATGGAACTGCAATACTAGTAATCTTGTCACTCGTTACATCACTCGATTCATACATGCTGATAACCGGTGATCGGACTCCTGCTTTATACGCAGCAACCATTGTATTGACAAACAGCTGTGCTTCATACTTTGAGCCATTCGGCAAATTACTTGAGTGACCGCTGCCGGTATAGGTAATATTACCGCAGTTGTAAATAAAGAAATTATTGACGCCATCCTTAGGGGTCACATTGTATACACTATTAGAATATTTATTTTCATTACTATTATATCCTAATGTATACCATACAACAACGTCACTGCTTCCATCGTTATCCTGATCTGTCTCCATATCCAATTGGAAATATTGCTGATGCGTTGTGGAAACCTTAAAGACATCCGGAAGCTTATATGGATAGTTTGTAATCTGTCCTTCATTTACTTTAATTACATGGAATTCTCCATCAACATGAGTGTTCCAATTATTAACAGAATCTGCATTCACATAACGCGAGTTATTCTTCCCGATATTGTTATATCGCGTCATAATTGCGTTCGTAAGTCCTTGGGTATGTTTTACTATCGTATTTTTACTACTATTTGGCAAATATGCAACTCTTTTACCGCTTGCTTTAATTTTATTCATAATTGCCGAATCCTGCATTGTTGTATAATTCTTGCCGGCACTGACTTCTGGAAGATTCGTCTTATCCGTCGCACCATAACGGTCCATTCCGGTCAGACCTCTCATTCTCTGCACAACCGTATACATAGGGTAATGAGCCATAAAGTCATGTGTTAAAAGTACCGGTTTACCACTGGCAATATACTTTTCCAAAGCTGTCATTGCCGCCAGCTGAGAATCCGTTCCATCCGTTACAATATCTCGGTAATTATCTGAAAATCCTAATATTAACATATCATAATTTTGTAAATTACTAGAGTAATTTGTATTATTACGATATTCACCTAATGGAATTGACGTAACCTGAATATCAAACATATTCAACGTCTTTAGTTGGTTAATATAGCGTCCAAAATTATCCCATCCGCCCGAAATACTTGACTGCAGATTTAGATTATGGTTACTCTCATTCATAATCTGTAAAATTTTAATCGGTACCGCTGTTGTTTCACTTTCTTTAATTGCTGTATAACCGGTCGCACTCGCTGAAATATTTTCATTGCTCACAAGTGCAACGCTTAAGCACCATGGCAGCACCCCTTGATAACCATCCGGCACCTCTCTTGTCATCTTATATAAAACATTTGTTGTTAAGGAATATGCATTTCCCGTAATGGTAGGCACATATGTGATTTCTTCACCCGTCAAGGCATTCGTAATGACCGTTCCGTCTAATTCCTCTGTCTCAGAAAATTTACCATCCGCGTTAACATCAATATAAAGATGCGCATTATAAATATTACTTTCTTTTGAGTCTGCCGATACATTGTCTATGGAAAACTCATATGTCAGCATATATTTTCCGCTGCTATCTCTTTGCAGCGTTGTCATAGAAGTAATCGTATCATTATTGTCAGTTATGTATTCATAATCTGTTGGCTTAGAAGTAATACTAAGCTCAAGCTTTGGTTGATTAATTGCTTGATTAACCTCTTCTTTGCTTACCTTTCCAACTGTTCCTTCGCTCTTTTGTAAATCTGCCATCGAGAATAAGTTATCATACCCTACTGCAGAATAATTAGCATTTTCTGCCAACCCTTGATTAATCTCAATTCGTCCGATTGCTACCTCAAAAAATTCATACATGACAGAGCAGTTATCAATGCGGCCATGATCATATCCATGGCTATCCAGTCTCTGTGTTTCACTGTATTTAGTCGGATTAATTACCTTTAATCCAGTATTAGAATCAGTCGCCATTAAATCACCCGCAACAATAATCGGATAACCGGTCTTTAAATAATTTAGCAGTGCAATTTTTTTATCCTTCGTAATATCTCTTGCTGCAAATCTAAAGGACCCATCTTCCCCATTAATTGTTCCCCAGAGTGAGGACTTCTCCTTAAGTGAATCATACTCAGAAGAATATCTTTGCACTTTTGTAGTGTCACCAATATTATAATAGACCATACCATCCATGCGGTCATCTACAAAATCTGTAATTTGGGCAGGTTTTGATGTATCGCCACCCCTACCTTGGTTAGGAGTTTTATAATATTCCCCTGTTGCTGTTCCGGGATAAGCTTTATTTTTACTACAATTAGAACCTATATAAATAACATCATATATTTCTGAAAGCTTTTCCGTATGACAAATAAATTCATCGATTGTCATACTCGTAAACGTAACCATTGCTGCATTTGTTTCATTTACTTTTCCTTCTTCAGTAAATGGCTCACCCAAGCAGTCTAATATAAACTGTTTTCTGTTTGCAACTGCTGTTAAAGCAAAAGCATTGGAGCTGTTTTTTAATTCTTCGTAGCTTTCAGAACCATAGGAAGTATTGTATGAAAAATCTCTGCACGGCTGAATTTCCAGTACCGAAATATTACTCTTAACTAACGTGGATTCTGATCCATCATAAGTTAAAATATACTGTACAATAACAGCTGGTGTAATTGCCTCACTCATTTTCGCATTCGGATTATTCGTATTATTTATTTTTACCGAATATTCTACGTTTGCAAATCCATTTACAATAACCGAGTCGATATACGGAACAATAAAATCACCATTGCCAAAGAAATCGTATGCATCAATTTGTACCTTGCTGCCGGAAAAATATTGCATCATATGATTATAAACATAGACACTGCCACTAACAAAATTGCCATATCCGCCCGCAATATTGGAAGAATGAGAAAGTGCCAGCCATGCTTCAACCGTTACGCTGTCCCAACTTAAAAGCTTGGTCACTATATCATCTTCATCTTCTATTTGGAAGCCATTATCTGTTGTAACTTGCTGTTTTTGATCACTTTGCCATAATAAAAGGGCAAGTTTATCAATATTAGTACATGTGGAAGCTGTAATTTGATCTTGCAGTGTCTGATTATCAATTAAGCCATAATCCATTATAACAGCCTGATGTGTATCACTAATGACTCTATTATATAATTCAATTGCCGCATCCACACTTAAATCTTCATTTACTGCCTCAAAACTGCCCTTCGTACCAGAAATATAAATTAAGTCATAGTTCTTCATATCACCGGCAGTAATAGAAGATGCAGCCTTAGTATCAATTGTATAAGAAATATTTTTTTTGCTGTCACCAAAAACAAATTCATTGAACCAATTGCCATTACGGTATTTATTATTTCCGCCATTATAATAATAAAGCTTTTTTGATTCATATCCGAAATAATTTCCGGTATTATCTTTTTCAAATCGAAGATTACCTTTACCGTCTGTTGCTTGTTCTACCCCTTCCGGTAATGCTTTATTAAATGGGTTTCCAAAATCAACCGGTTCAAAGTCAGAATAGTTTGTACCTTCCTCGACACCCTGCATCTCTTTTGTATTCGCAATATCTGTACTGCTTGCATCGATTGCCGAAGTATTTTCTTCCGGCAAACCATCACTTTCTGATTGATTTGTGTCTTCATTATTGGGAAGCGTTTTATCAGTATTATCCGTTTCCTTTGGATTGTCAGGTTCCTTTTTGTTATCATCCGAAGTATCTTCTTCATCAACTACAAAAACTTCTCCTTCATCGTCTTCATCAGTATCATCAACATTTGCTGTAGCAACTTCAGCCAGCTCTGTTAACACAGTATTATTAAGAGTTTTTATTGGTTCTGTTCTTGCACTGCTGTTACGTCTAGCATGATTGACCGATTTTTTCGGCGCTTCATTACCGCTCACAGGCGGAATTGTATTTTCACTGACCGTTGCCCGGTAAATAATGCCATTGTCATCAATAGTATAGCCATCCTTTAATCGATAGCCTCCCGTATTTGCAGAGCTAAAAATATATTTACCGTATACAAGCTGGTATCCTACCTCGGTATAATCATTTTTCTTATTATAAGCAAACGTTGCAAAATCAGAATAAACCGGATTATCAGAAATCAAACCAAACTTAGCACTATCCTGATTTGCTTCTTTAATAAGTCCATAGTCTCTCATTGTTAAAAGATTCTGCAGACCAACTCCATCCGCTGCCTGCATTGACCCAATTGACTGTGCTTTTGATACGTTATAGTAATCACTCATTTGTTCCTGCATACTGCCGCGCATGAAATAACCTATCTCTTCATTCGCATTCTCTTCATTCGTAGGTACTACTTCAAGAATCTTAAAACTATTTTTATTTTGATAGGCATCTGTCATACGTTTAAATATATTCGTCTTAGCTTCTACTTCACTCACATCAGAGTGTACTGAAACTATTACTATTACTGCAACTATCGCCAAGGCAGTAACTGTACTCAATATTTTAATTAGCCTGCTATTTTTCCAATTCTTCATATCCCTCTCCATGCCTTCCCGATTTATGCCGCCGATTTCCAGTATTTATATACAGAGTCATACGTATACGTATTGTTATTATACTCAAGGGTATATACGTTATTGCTGCTTTTCTTGAATGTAACTTTAACAGTTTTCTCGTTAACTGTCTTAATATTAAAAGTACCAGTTCCTGGGAATACGTATGTTCCAGTTGCTTCCGGTCCCGGAATATACTGGGTGGCACCCTCAACATTTGAAATATAAACATCGTATGTTACAGAACCTTCCGTCTTACTTGAAATATTATACCAATCATCAATGCAAAGAGTCACAGGTATTGGTCCGGTCGGACACATTTTATTCCCTGTTGATTTTGCCGCGAGATTAAATTTAGCACTCTCAACTGCATTTGTCCTTGTACCTAAAATACTTTTTCCATTTTCTGCTGGAATCAGCGCACATGATAAATAATTATTCAAATTTTCATTACCGGTCTGTGTTACTTTCTGGCCGTCTATATAGCCCGCCACCAAGGAAGCTGATGATACATTATAATGACCGGTTTTCATAATTATTGTCTGAGAACTTCCCTTGCTCATTAATATCTCTGACGAAGCCGGTGAACCCTTGGCTACTACAACTCCCGGAAAATGAAAGTTCGTAGTCCTTGTTTGCTCATTACCGTTAATATCTACATAAACAATCTCAAATGTTAAATTAAAGCCATTTCTATAGAAGATACTGCTTCGCCTGCTTGGATCAACGCCATCGTGATAAGCATCATAATCAACATATACAACGCCATCTTCTGTACATGTTATAAATTCAGCAAAGTCCGGATAATCCGATACTTGTATTAACTTGACTGACTTAATATAATCAACACCATTGTTATCATTCAATTCATTGGGTCGGTTTATTGAAAAATATTTTTTAAAGTCCATATCAGCGCCACGTACAATTCCATCTGTATATGTTGACGCATTCGCAGCCACTCCTAATTCATAGGTCCCAAATATAGTATCGTCAAAGGTTGAAACTGCAGTAATTCTAAATTCATGCTGATCACCGGCATTTGCTTTTACAATCAAGGAGGAGCCGCTCATAACAGCTAAATTTTGATCTGGATTGTTTCTCCAAGCTGTAGGTTTGCCTGTATTTGTATCATAAGTTCTGTACTCCAGCAACCATTTAACTCCCTTTTCTGCCGCCGTTAAATTCCAATAATCAAGAATAGCCTGAAAATCTACTTTAGAATTTCTAAGTACAGAAACTAAGCCTCTTGAATTTTTTAATACAAGTTCATTTATCGGCGAAACCTTGACACTGATTAATTTTTTAACAAGAACAGTAGCATACCCTGACTTAGCTGTATTTACTTTAGACGTTGCCGTCACCTTAAAGCTTTTAACTGAAGAATCCATTTGAAGCGGCACCTTATTTGAATCAACTTCCGCACCCTGCACAAGCTCAGCCATCTGCGTTCCGATTGGACTTAATGCAACATTGGTAAGCTTATTCGAATCAGCTGATATCTTCCAATCAACATCCTGCTGAACAATACCTAATCCCTTCACTGTTGCAGTGAATACATTCGTATTAAAAGATGTACCGTTACCCTTTACGGACATATAAGCATATTTAGGGCTCACAACAACCGATGTAATTACCGGCTTACCTTTTCCGGGACCCGGTGATCTGTCACTTACTGTAACACCATTGCGAAGGTGTACCTGATAACTTCCCTGATATTCTCTTCCTCTAATCTTGTACCCAATGGTAAACTCAATAATTCTTCCTTCATCGACTCTGGAAGTATCAACAGAAAAATCATAGACATTATTAGCAAGCACTTCTTGATTACTTTCAAGGAGCGCCTCAAAGATTGGTTTATTATCAGCATCCATTCCTGTTGCTTTAGACGTATTAAAAAACAAACGATTTTTATCTTCATTAAAAACAATGACCGTATGATCTTTTTCATTCATAATATGAAGGACACTTGTATAACCTGCATCCGGCAGACCTAATATTGTATTCGTAGGATTTTCATAAAACCTTATGTTTGAGTTACAGTCTACAATGCGTTCCGTTAAATTATTAGCAATAATCTGTACTTCCTGTTGAATATCAGTTTCGGAGTTTGTGCGTTCATACGTAAGAGAGCCTTGCCGCATTAATCCCATAACTATCATACTGATAACGCCCAATATGCCGACTGCAACTAATAGTTCAACTAAACTGAATCCTTTGTTTTGTTTGCACCTTTGCCGTATCATTGTCTTTACCTTCATATTACCACTCCTGTTCCCTTTGAATTCCCCATTTAACAACAACTGCTTACTTACTTTCTTCTCTGACTTCCTTCATGCTTAAAACCCTGCCTGTATCAGGCATTAATGTAAGTCTATAGTTTCTGTTTCCACATGCAACTTCAATTGCTCTAATATACCGTGGTCCGCTTATAAATGGTAAAAAAGCTCCGGTTGAACGATTATAGGCAATAATCAGTCCTTTTGTCTCTTCCCCTGTCACTTCAGTCCGATCCCAATCTGCTTCAGACGCTCCTTTTTCACCAACTCTATAAAAAATCTTAACTCTGCTTGTGCTTATTTTAACCGGCTCCGCCCTTCTCTTAGTAACATCCGAGCCCGCATGCATGCGGTAATAGAAGCACTTGTCACTGGGATCCCTATAAATTTCCATATAAACAGCATTAGTTCCAGAACCAACTAAACTCGGATTTTTCTCGGTAGCACTTACCATAATAGGAATATCTCCATTTACTTGTGACCAAGACATCGTACTTACTTTACAATCCGCAATCGTAGACTGCAATTTTTGATATGTTTCTCTTGCCTCATAATTTTGGATTACCTCAGTCTTACTAAGACCATATCCTGCAATTACGGAAATGATTGCTATCGCAATGACAAGTTCAATTAATGTAACCCCTTTGTTATTTTTCATGTAAGCACCTACTCTTTACTCCAATTTTCATATTGTATCAAATCCGCTACAACAAGGGTATCCGCATCCTCAGCAGCTTTTGCTGCCGCCTCGTCCTCACCAACCTCGCCGCCCGGTGCACTTTTATAAGTAATATAAGCCTCACTATCGTATAAAATATCAGCAGCATATCGGGTTACAGGACCAGAGGGTGTTGTTTCTTCATAATTCAAGGAAAGCGCTTTTTTTACTTCCGCAGGGTCATAGGAGATGTTCTTACAAGTGCTTGCAACCTCTACGATTCCTCCTGAAATAATAAGACCCGAAAAATCATATGCCGACACTTTAACATCACCGGAAGCAATGACAAGTGCTAATCCTGCGGCATCTGCATTCGTTATTTCATATACACCGCTGTCTTTATTATCAACAACAACTGCTTTTATTGTGCCATCGGTATATTCCTGCTTTCCGTATTTAACATACTTCGGAAAGTCATCTACATTAACAATATTATCATATACAGTATTATCTAATTCCGTACTTGTTATAGAATTAAGATTTGATAAAAGTTTAGCAGACAGAGCTGTATACTTATCATTCCACGTATTTTTAGACTGTAAAATCTGCTCGCTGTCTGTGATATCAGCATCAATTGTATCTCTCTTTAAAATAACATTATTTCTATTATCAAAGTAAACTAAATTGCCGGCAAGATTTAATCCTGTTGTATTCAGTGTATTGTTCCATCTGAATCCGCTTATGTACTGCTTAATATATTGATCCATCATTTCTTTATCCGCATTATAGTAATCGACAAAGAAACGATTTGCCATACTTTCTGAGTTAAAGCACAAATAATAATATACTAATATGGTTCCGTTAATTCTACGAAAAACAGGCTGATACGTTGCACTATAAGTTGAAAGCTGCTTGCCTAATTTCTCAGTAATTACATCAGTCCTGACAACATCATATTGCAGGCAATCTGTACCATCCGGATATTTCTTTCCCGGTATCGTTGTCTTTGTCAGCTTTTCATACTCTGCTAAAGAAATTGGATTCTTTGCCAGTTCCTGCTCAATAATTGCCCTATTTTCATCAACCTTATATCCCATACATTCAGTTGGTACTAAGTACATAAGCTGATCCGTTTTGACCGCTAAAGACTGCCCCAGCATAATATCATCCTCATTTTTATAAGGATTTTCTTTATCAGGATCTTCTGCATCAGGATCTTCCTCACCGGACTCCTCTTCTATCTCCGAATCAACATCATCAACATAATCTTTTTCTATCGTATTTTCGATATCATAATGTCTGACACCGATATACGCCCGTCCATGCAGTGCTAAGTTTGTAAGCTCCGAAAAATCAAGATTTGTACCAGGACCATTTATTAAAATAGAAGCACTATCCTGTGCCGTTGTTAAAGCATCACCATACCCAAAGTATTTACCTGCCAGCTTTACTCTGGAATTTCTTCCGTCAATTGTAAAGTCATCCTTTACATAGGCCGTACCAAGTGAAGTAAAGCCTGCCGTTGTTACGTTAATATCTTCTGTCCACAGCTCGCAGTTTTCTGCAATAACCATACAGTTACCATCAGAATTAGTTACATTTACACTTGCAGCAACAATGTCATAAATGGCAGTTGGATTCGTTGGATCACCACCAAATATCAATTGACTATAGTCTGTTACAACAATTCCTTTCCGTCCTCCATAAACATTACCTAATATTTCAGCTTGGGTTAAATTATCAGCAACAAGATTTTCTTTCGCAATAATAGAATAGTTTTCTATTTTAGGAACTTCCTTGTCGGTTACAAAATTAACTGCCGGGAACAGAATTCTAATATCAGTGGAAATCATTGACACATATCCCTTCTCATCAACATAACGCAGCTGAATTCCCCGCAGTATAATACTGCCAATCGTATAGTCAATGAGTGCATCCTTCTGCTCGGTCAACAAAATCGCACCTACTCCTGTTGTATTATTAAATCTTGTTTTATCAAGATAGCCATTTATTTTTTTTAGATTGTACTGCTCCGGTACTGTTGCCGGAACACTTTTTAGTTTCTTTTGTATCTTATCCTTAAAAAGGCTTGCGAATTTTTCAGATTTTTCCGAAAGACCGGAACCATTTGCGGGATTTTCCTGTAAAACAGCAGTGTATGCCTCTGCCATTGCATCAGAAATTTCTCTTTGAAGACCGGCATTAATTTCTTCTAATGCAGTCTCAGCCGTATAAAAGCTATCCTTTGACGTTCTGTCAGAATATTTCATTAAATAGTTATAATATGCTCCATAGGAAACCATAGCAACTAACATACCAATAAATGCAATTGCCAAAATTACCAAAATCAAGGAAGATCCCTTATTTCCTATTTTAAATTTTTTTCGTTTCCTATTCTTCTGGAAAAACTTATCTCCCATGAATATTCCCCTTTCGCCTCTACTGCTTCATATGAATCGTGCCGGTAAACTTTCCTGTTCTGGCACTACTCACATAGTTCTCTCCCGCCTTAAAAATCTCTACTGTTACGAAAAACAAGCGATCATTGTCATCTTCCCCACCAACTTTTGCCAATACTTTATCTTTAATAACTTCATCCTTTTGAGCTGCTGTCAAGGAGCTTGCTGATGAAACATTAATATTGGCGCCCGTAATTTTCTTTTGATCATCATTATAACTATCATTAACCAGTTTTAGAATATTAAATCCTGCATTCGTAAGCACCTTTGTATTAAAATCCAATTTACCTGCTCCGCCATCTGCAACGACTGCATTTTCCTCATATACATCTATATTTACATGATAAGCATCTTCTGAGCTAAGCGTAGTCTCATCGCTTTCCATTCGAATGATATAAACGTTAACATCAGCCTCTTCTTCCTTACCGCTTTCTGCTGAATTATTCACAACCTTAATACTGTCGTAACAAGTGCTGGCCGGAGTATAATTCCCATAATAATAAACAAAAATATTTCTAGGAACTTTACCGCTTTTACTATAAACCGTTGTTGGAATATCTGTTAAGACATCATTTCCGGATGTTTTATAGGCATCTATTTTATTCCACCATCCACTTTGCATACTCGTATCAACCCGGTAAGTATTACTTGCTGATACAACAACATTATCATTCGCATCCCGCTCTATATTAATTGTTAATTCTCTTTTTACATGCTTTGCCAGTTCTTCATATGTATCACCCGGCTGAAGAAGCTTTGTCACCATATCCGAGTAATCAGTTGCATTTTCCAAATATACACCATCATATAAACCATTCGCATTTATAATTTTAGACAGCTTTACACTATTATAATATCTCTCATCCGCACTATCCGCCGCGCTGTCTTTCGTCGTGTCAAGCGGTTCCGCTGTTGATCCCTCCGGCACGCGGTATTCCTGCCCGTCAAAAGTAATCATTACGTCACATGTAATCTGTCCATAGTCTGCATCACCATATGAAACATTTCTCATCCAAAAAGCATAGGCATGATCATCACTTTTTTTAAAAAAGTTCTTCTCACCTACACGCGAAATAAAACGCTGCTGCATATTTGCATCACTTGAGCCTCCGGCACGGTCTAAAATAACCAGCTTTTTCGTTTTAGTCTGATCGCCAAAACTATCATCAACTGTTTTTAATGTTCCGTCTGCATATTTAGCGATATTCGCCTCTCCCCAACTCTCTACCGTCATATCATATGGTAAAAATGACTGAATGGTACTATCCGTTTCACGCTTCTTTAAAAGCTCCCTGTCTTCAAACTGTAAAACCGTATTTTCCAGTCCGTATGCGGAAATGCCTTCCATAATATTTTGTGCCTGTGTCGTTGCATTTAAAATTTTCTTTGACTTTAAATTAATCCGACTTGACATGACAAAATTAGCAAGGAGAGGAATTATTAAAATAGACAACACAGTAATCGCAATTAATATTTCCACTAGGGAAAAACCTTTCTGATTTCGTTTGGTATTTTTCACTAATAATTCCTCCCTTATTTTAATACTTATATTTTAGCTGCCACTCTTTTTATTCCCCTGTAGATTCTGCATCATCATCTGCTTCTGCACCTTCTTCTGCAGTATCATCTGCATTCCCATCAGCTGCATCTTTTTCTTCGGCAGAATTTAACGTTTTAGAAGACTTAAATACATCATCTGTTCCAATTCCAACCCCATTAACGGAAGGCGGTAAATATATTGCATCAGTTCCGGCAAGACTGAACATATTAAAATTAAGTGTTCCCACAAGATTACCGGTGTTCTCATCATAAGAAACATCCAGGCTTTCTACGCTTTTTCTTTCCGCATCTGTATTAATCTGCTTAATCATATTTTTTAATGCTTCATAAGTAATCTGAAAACCTAAGCTGACTCTTGCTCTGGACAAAGAAATCTGCGTGGTCGCTGAAGGCATGGAAGCGGTATCCACTGCTCCTGCATTATCCCCATTGCTTTGATCTGTTTCAGCAGTTGCATTATCTTCCGCTGCATTATCTTCTACAACTGTTTCTTCCGTAGTTGGCGGATCCACCAAAACCATCTCCGAAGGCGGCATTTCAAGTGTCTTTGCCATTAATTCATGTGCCTGCTCCAAAGAATACGCATACATAATTTGATCTTCCGGTTTGACATTAGCTGGGAATTGTGCCTTCATTTCATCCATTTGCTCATTCCATTGATTGGTTTTTTCCTTATACTCTGCTTCATTATTCGCCAAATCCTGTAAATATGCTACTTCACTTGCCAGAGTCGTATTTTCTTGTTCAAGTGCTGCTTTTGCACTGGAAAGCTGATTAAAGCTCAAAAGTCCGGCTACAATTAATAAAGCTCCCAATAAATAAAAGATTAAATTTTTATCTTTTTGCTTTAATTTCATTATTACGTTCCTCCCCTATTCTACAGTCTCAGCTGCATCGGTCTCAACTGCTGTATCTTCCGGCTCTGCTAAGTCAGGATTTACCCCATATGTACAAACAATACTCGTCTCAACCTCTGCTACCTTTGATGTGCCAACCTCTTTTTCAACTAGTTCAATGGAATCAATATAAATATCCGAAAAGCATTCAAAAGACCGCAGCTGTAAAACAGTCTTTGCAATGGTTCTCTTATTCGGAACACGTAAGCCCAGCGTTACCTTTGCATCATCTACATTAATACTCAGCATTTGTATATTCGTCGGTAATTTCTGTTCCATATTAACAAATAAATCATGTAATTCGCGATTGACGCTTTCCGTCTTCGCATATACAGACGATAAATATTGAAAATCTGTTTCCACCTGCTGGTATGTCTTATAAATAGGTTCAATATACGAAAGCTGCTTCTTCTTTGCCGTTAAACTATCCTGTTCCATATTTGCCATTACATAAGGAAGGCCACTTGCAAACAACAGTATAACTGCAAGTGCTGCCCCGCTTATAAAGACGATGAAAGGGGCTTGATTTTTATCTATTTTTGCGCCGCCAATTGTTAAGCCTTTCGCAGTCTTTGCCTTCTTTGCTTCAATTTCCATGGATGCCGGTATAAATCCAGCCGACTGAAGTGCTGCACCAATTACCGAAATGTAATCACCTAGGGAAACATCCTGTAAGTGAAGTCCCTGACTAATATTTGTACCTGCTAAATCTCTAAGAACCTCTACCTCACGTCCAAGCTCCGCTGCCAGCACGTTAGAAAATCCCCAGAAATCGGCTGCAATTCCGGTTATTACAATTTTATCAATCGGTGCTTCTCTATTTTTAGAATTATAGTAATCAATCACGCGTACAATCGAACTAATTAACTGCTGATAAGCATAAGTCACATCTTTTCGTAAACGAAGCATTTTAAGATTTGCATCTGCCTGCTTAGATGCCACCGTTGCAGCAGCCGCTGCAATATTGTCTCCTTTAGTCGATGCCTTTTGCAAAATTGCTTCCTGCTCTTTTAAAACTGCTTCTGTTTCTCTTTCTCTCTGTGCCAAAGCTTCTTCTTCTGTCCGCATAACTAAATTATTACGTCTTAATGTCTTAACGGCTGCTTCATATGTGAGTTTTTCTCCATATAAATCTGTTTCCATTAAAGGTTCCACAATCTGATCTGCACCATATACACCGGCACGCTGCATCGTAATGACACTATTGTTTGTAACGGTAATAAGAGAACTTCTCTCATCAATTTTAACGACAAGATTCACTCCTGTTGCATATTTATGTTTTAATGCCTGAAAAATAGAGTTACCGCTATAGTCAATGGAATCTAATTCTAACCCTAAGGCTCTTGCCAAATCGGCATAGCCCTCCAGCATTTCAGCCGGTGACGCCATCAGCATCATATGGTGCTGTTTATTGCCTTCACTGTCCGTCACAGTATTCATAATTGTATGTGCGAACTGATACATTGATGGGTCAACTGGGAAATAGTCTGTGACATTGCTCATGACCATTTCTTTAATTTTATTTTCTTTAACAGCCGGAAGCATTGCCTCTCTATTGGCTATTTTTGTAGAGGATACAACAAAAATAACCTTTTTTGCCTGCATACCGTTTGTTGCTACATAAGATTTCAGTTCTCTGATAAATTCATCCGTTGGTGTAATAAAACCATCATTTTGAATGCCCATTGGTGTTTTCATACTAAATACGCCATACACCTTTGGATGTTTTGAATTGTAATCCATCTCACATACTTGTGTTAAAGAATAGCCAATCTCAATGCTAAGTACTCTTTGTGCCTTTGCCATCATATACCTCCCAGAATTACGGAATTTTTTCCCTCTTTTTTATTTTCTATATAAAGCTTAAAATAAGCCAAAATACCAATTTAATAACGATTCACCCCATATAGCTGTCAAAAAAATGCCCATTGCCAAATATGGTCCCATCGCAAGCTTGTGACCCTCTTTACTGATTTTCATTCGAATCAGATGTATAATACTTCCGATCACACATCCTAAAACCATTGCCAAATAAACTTCTTTCCAACCTAATAAAAGTCCTGCGGCAGCCATCAGCTTTACATCACCGCCGCCGATTGCACGTCCCTTAGACAGCAAAAAAATGACTTGAAATAAGCCGCTTACCAGAATAAATCCAATCAAATAATTTGTCCAGTCCGAAAGATGCGTGAACAAGTGTACAACGCCTAATATAAAAATAAAGATATTGATTCCAATCGGAATCTCATATGTCCTAAAATCAATCACACTTAATACGATCAATGCGGATGCCAGCAAAGAATAAATAACCGCATCTGCCGTAAAGCCCTTTACTGCAAAAATCAATAGGTACACTATACCATTTAATGCTTCAATAATTGGATACTGAATTGAAATATGTTCTTTGCATTTCCGACATCTACCACCGAGGAACAGATAACTGAATAGGGGAACCAGATCATACCATTTGAGCTGGTATCCGCATTTCATACAGTGGCTCCTGTCTAGTGCTATACCTTTTCCTGCCGGAATTCGTAATATACAGACATTTAAAAAACTGCCAATTACAATTCCGTACAGGAAAATACATAAATATATAATTATGCTGTATAGCTCGATGGTCATAGGGGTGATGTCTCCTTAAATGCAATTTTTATTATTCATTTTTACTAAAATATTAATTAAAATTATTGGACATCATTGGTCTTTGATGTTGTGCCCGAAACTGTTTTCTTTACCTGTAATACTGCTGTTGTTCCGCCCGCTGGTGTTGTGGAAGTAATTTTCAAATTACATGTTGCACCGCTATATTCCTTTGATTTAAATTTCTTATCAGCACCAATCGTACCATAATATTCTTGAAGTGCAGATGTTATTCCAGTTCCAGCACTAATGTTAACACCACCAGAAGTAATTGTAACGGTGTCTCCATCTTTGATATCAGCATAATATTCGTCATCGGAAACTGCAGTCTGCATTGCTTTTTCTAAGGAATCAATTAAATCCTGATCTGATGATACTCTTGATTTTTCAACATATTTAATGTACTGCGGTGCTAAAACACCAATTAAAATTGCCATAATAGCAATTACAATAATAAGTTCTACTAATGAGAAACCT
>CAYPIB010000057.1:0-17194 GCA_964410675.1 uncultured Roseburia sp. | reverse complement strand
CTTAAAATCCTGTCGTAGCAATACGGTACCGGTTCGATTCCGGTCGCCGGCAGTAGTCGTTATATTAATGAAGGACAAATTTCTTAGAAATAGGTGATTTGTCTTTTTTTGCTCATTCATGGGTGGGTTCATCATATTGATGAGATGCCAACCTCTTACAAAGTGAGGTTTCGTATAGCACTAAGATACAATGGTTAAATTACAGGTTAATAATAAACCAAAAACTTATCATTGCATATTTGTAGTAAATACGATACTATATTAACGACTATAAAAATTATAAGGAGGATTTTATGAAAGGGAAGAAACAATTTTTAACTGGGATTGCAAGTCTGTGTATGGCATTAGCAATCGCAATGTGTATATCTACTAATGTAGAAGCAGCCAATGCACCAAAAAAGGTGAAAATCTCACCGAAAATAGAATATTCGTATTCAAATGTTGGGTCTGATGTCGGCGCAATTTGGGTCAAGCTAGATACAGCAACCGATTATATAGCTAATGTAAAGTCAGGAAATGGCGCACTTGTCGTTAAAATGACATCGGCTAATTTGAATTATGAAAAAGAAAATAATATTGTGAGTAGAAACGACGGTGAAATTACTCTTGGTCTCTATGCTAAGAAGGCATTAAAAACAAATGTAACCTTTGATGTTTTTTCAAAGGAAGGAGTCAAGAAAGAAACAATAACTGTAGCTGTTGAGGCAAAAAATTCACAATCTACTTTACCTGTAAAGAAATTAACATTTAAAGGAAATGATGTAAGTTTAATGCGAGGACTGACAAAGTCCAGCAAAGGTCGATTAAAAGTTAAGATGAATAAGAATTTTAAGTTAACTAAAATACAAATCGGTACATATACAAAGCCTACCCAAAAAAGTGGCTGGAGCAATGAGATGAAATATAAAAAAGTTAGAAATAATGCCAATATTTCTTTAGGTAAATATTCCTATCAATATTGCTTTCAAAGTACATATTCTGGGTACACTAGAGTGTCTAGTTACGTAACGGCTCCAACGGACATAAATATTAGCTACAAGAATACCAAGACCGGAGACACGGGTACAATAGTATATTCTCTTAAGAGATTAGCTGTTAATAAATAGAAAGGAGTGTATGATGCAGTCGGTTATAAATACATCATACAAGAAAAATATGAAGAGATTAAATAAATGGACAAGTGCCCTTGGTATGTTACTATTAATAGTTGCATTATTTGCTATTCCGAGCATCAATGTAGATGCTGCACCTTCAGCAGCGACATTAAAAAAGGCAGTACAAAATAGAGTGAGAATTATGCCGTACAATGATAACAAGAATTCGGGAACAAATAGTTCAACAGATGTTATTTATGTACCATATATGTCAAAGGAAAACCGGATTGTAAATATAAAGGTATCAAATAAGGCATTACATGCAAGACAGACATATTATTATTCTCAAACTGGTGATTTAGGTAGTGAATTTGATTATATAAAAACGTTTCCCAATTATGGATGCATTGCATTGTATTCAGAAAAGGAAGGAAAGTTTACTGTTTCATTTGATGTCTTATCCAAAAAAGGCGGAAAGAAACTCTACTCTAAAAAGGTGACTGTATTTGTAAAAGCAGATGAACCAATAAAATATGTAAAGTATGGTGGTAAAAAGCTTGAATATAATACTGTAGTTAGCAAAAAAACCGGGAAGTTATCAGTTAAAATGGGTAAAGGATATAAACTCAAGTCAATTCGAATTGGCAAATACCAAATAACAACTGATGAGAATAAAACCGAGGAATATTCTTTTGGAACGTATAAAAGCAAAAAACTTGAAGGTGAAGCAGTTTATTCAAATGTAAAAAACAATAAAAACATTACTCTTAGTGAGACGGCAATGTATAAACATCAGTTTACTAGTGAAAGTATATTTGGCGATTCATATAGCTATTATAACTATATGGGAGATGGAATTTTAGCTGAAACAATTGTTGAAGTTACATATATTGATAAATACACAAAAACACCTACTGTTGCAGTATATTCGATTTATTGTTTTTCAAAATAAAAAACTATATAAATACAAGGTAAAGACCCACGGCATAAATTTATGTTGTGGGTTTTCTTGTGAATTATTGTATTTTAATGATTATATAGAAATTTTAGAATAAGTTTCTTGTACAAAGTGTAAAAAGAGGCTAAACTAAATAAAATGATAGAAATTATAGGAGTGAAAGTAAATGAGCTCATTTGTAGAGTTTAAGAATGTAAAAAAGATGTACAAGACCGGAGAGGTTGAGATTACAGCCTTGGAGGATGTTAATTTCACAATTGAAAAAGGAGAGTTCTGCGTTATTGTAGGGGCTTCCGGTGCAGGTAAAACAACAATTTTAAATATTCTCGGAGGAATGGATACTTTAACAGAAGGAAGTGTAGTGTTAGATGGCAGTGAGATTTCTAAACTGAGCAAAAAACAGCTAACTTCGTACCGCAGATATGATGTTGGTTTTGTTTTTCAATTTTATAATTTAGTACAAAATTTAACAGCACTTGAAAATGTCGAGTTAGCTGCTCAAATTTGCAAGGAACCGTTAGATGCAGCATTAGTATTAGAAGAAGTCGGACTGCGGGAAAGAATGAAGAATTTTCCGGGGCAATTGTCAGGCGGGGAGCAGCAGCGTGTGGCAATTGCAAGAGCACTTGCGAAAAATCCCAAAATTTTACTTTGTGATGAGCCGACCGGAGCGCTCGATTACAATACCGGAAAAGCAGTATTGAAGATACTGCAGGATACATGCCGCAATACCGGAACGACCGTAATAGTCATTACACATAATCAGGCATTGACAGCAATGGCGGATCGTATTATTACGGTAAAAAGCGGAACAATACAAGCTATCAGGAAAAATGACAATATTGTCGATATTGAACAAATTGAATGGTAATAAGACCGTAGGGAGGAAATGGATATGAAATCTATGATGAACAAATCTACTCTGCGGGAAATTAAAAGCAGCTTTGGCAGATATTTTGCAATACTTGCAATCATAGCACTTGGGGTAGGTTTTTTTGCAGGTTTAAAAGTGACAAAAGAAACAATGGTTTCCTCGGCAGATGAGTATATAACAAATATGCAGTTATTTGACTATAGACTTGTATCTACGCTTGGATTTGAACAGCAGGATGTAGATGCAGCAGCCAAAAAGGAAGATGTAAGAGCAGCAGAAGGAAGTATATCCGCAGATATATTGTATTTAAACGATACTGGAGATAGTGTTATTAAGGCACATACATTATCTCAGAATATAAATAAAGTAAAACTCTTGTCAGGAAAAATGCCCAAGAAGGCAGATGAGTGCGTCGTAGATTCTAACTTATTTAAAGAAGATCAAATAGGAGAAAAGATTATCTTATCTTCTAACAACGATGAGGATGACAGCGAAATATTTGCCTATGAAGAGTATACCATTACAGGGATTGTGCAGTCCTCTTATTATTTGAATTTTGAACGCGGCAACACATCTTTGGGCTCGGGTATAGTAGACGGATTTATGTATTTACTTCCGGAGGGCTTTGAATGTGACTATTTTACGGAAATTTTCGTAAAGTTTGATGAGGATTACCTGATCTATAGTGAAGAATATGACGCTTATATGGACGAGAAGGAAGATGATTGGGAAGAATTTTGCGAGGTGCAGGGAATACGTCGATATGATGCACTTTATGATGAAGGGCGAACGAAATTAGATGATGCTAACAAGGAGCTTTCTGATAAAGAGAAAGAGGCACAGGATAAACTCAGTGATGCCAAAGCGGAGCTAGAGGACGGCCAGGCGAAGATTACGGATGGGGAAAAAGAGCTAAAAGATGCCAAGAAGAAATTGGATTCGAGTGAAAGCCAGCTAAAAGCAAATCAAAGGGAATTGGATAGTCAGCGACAGGCATTAGAGGAGCAGAAGCAAGCACTGATGCAAATGGGCTTAACTGTTTTTCCGGCTGAGATTACGGCCGCAGAAGCACAGCTGGATGCAGGCCAGCAGCAGCTAGATGAAGGTAAGAGAAAGATTAATAAAGGCCGAAAAGAAATTAAGGACAATGAAAAAGAGTTAGAAGATGCTAAAATAGAAGTCCAGGATGGATGGAAGGAATATGAAGAGGGCAAAGAAGAGTCTGATGAAAAGATTGCAGATGCAAAGAAAGAATTAGCAGATGCGGAAGAGGAGTTAGAAGACCTAGAGAAGCCTGATACTTTTGTTCTCGGAAGAAACACGAATATTGGGTATGCATGTTTTGAAAGTGATTCGCAGATTGTAGAAGGTATTGCCAATGTATTTCCCCTCTTTTTCTTTTTAGTAGCCGCATTAGTATGTATTACAACGATGAACCGCATGGTTGAGGAGCAAAGAACACAGATTGGTGTATTAAAGGCTTTGGGATACGGCGAATTTCCGATTATGAATAAGTATATGATATATTCAGGAAGTGCTGCAATTATTGGCTGTATTCTGGGTTTTGTAGTAGGTACTTATGTATTCACGAATGTTATATTTAATGCATATGGAATGATGTATAATCTTTCCGGCATAAAGTATGTGTTTAACCCGGTACTTGCAATGATATCTTTGGTGGTAGCTTTGGCTTGTTCGATTGGTACGACGTGGTTCTCTTGTCGTTACGAGCTTATGGAGGCGGCGGCTAACCTAATGCGCCCTAAGGCACCAAGAGCGGGAAAAAGAGTGTTTTTAGAATATATCCCATTTATATGGACAAGATTAAAATTTCTGCATAAAGTATCGGTTCGTAATATCTTACGATATAAAAAGAGATTTTTAATGATGGTTATAGGGATCAGCGGATGTTCGGCATTGTTGGTAACCGGCTTTGGTGTTAAAGATTCCATTGCTAATATTGGTAATAAGCAATATGAAGAGGTTCAAGTTTATGACTTGGGTGTCGGTTTTCAAAAACCACAGAATATAGAAGCTGAGACAGAATTTACAAAGGCGGCAGCAAAAGAGGCAGAGAAATATCTTTATGTGGCTGAAAAATCAATGGATATTGAGGTGAAAGGCAAAGTTAAATCTACAATTTTAGTGGCAATCTCGAACCCGGAGGAAATCAAGTCATATATTAATCTGCATGATAAAAAAGGAAATCCGATAGAGCTGCCAAAAACTGACGGTGCTGTTATCACAAATAAACTTGCCGATACGCTTCAGGTTTCGGTTGGCGATACGATAACGATTCGTGATGATGATTTAAAAGAGACATCTGTTAAAATTAGTGGTTTGTCAGAGAATTTTGCGAATAATTACTTATATTTAAGCGGTCAGACTTATGAGGATATATGGGGAAATGCACCGGAGTACAAAACGGCATATATTACTTTAGCTGATGAGCAGGATGTTCATCAGCTGGCAGCATCCTTTATGAAGCTTACGGATGTGACAACGGTATCAGTCAATGCAGATATTAAGGAACGTATTGGCAGTATGATGAGCAGTTTAAATTACATTATTCTCCTGATTATTGTCTGTGCTGCGATTTTAGCTTTTATCGTTCTCTATAATTTAACCAATATTAATATTACCGAACGTATTCGGGAAATTGCAACGATTAAAGTGCTTGGTTTTTACAGGGGAGAGACAGCAACGTATGTTTTCCGTGAAAATTTAGTGCTGACAGCAATTGGAGCATTGGTTGGTCTTTTCCTTGGCAAGATGCTTCACCTCTATGTTATGACACAAATTAATATTGATATGGTATCCTTTGATATACATGTAAAATTATCCAGCTATCTTCTCAGTATTTTATTTACGTTTGGGTTTGCTATCGTAGTTAATCTTTTCATGTCGGTCAAATTAGAGCGTATAAATATGGCAGAGTCATTAAAATCGGTTGATTAAATAATATGTCGACAGAATGCATAAAAAAGTGAAAGTTTGGATTGCATTTTTATTTACTTTATACTAAAATGGAATAGATAAAAGGGAGTAGCCAGCATATAGTATATATGTATTTTCTAACGTCAGTACGAGGCAGCTTAGTCAAGCCTCCGTGGAAGATTGAAATGGCAAGACTTTTATTGTGATTTGATTATTACAATAAAGGTCTTTTTATTAAGAAAGAAAATCAAAACATAGTTAGGAAGGAGAAGGAAATGGATTTTCTAGTTAATGGTATTTTAACTGTTACCTGGCAGCAATTGGTAATGTTTTTAGTGGGAGGACTTCTAATCTGGCTGGCAATTAAAAAGGAGTATGAGCCTTCGCTTTTGTTACCGATGGGATTTGGTGCTATTTTAGTCAATATGCCGATGTCGGGTGCGATAAACCAGGTATTGCAGGGAGTTGGAGAAACACAGGGTATTATTCAATGGTTATTCCGTGTTGGAATTGAAGCGTCGGAAGCATTGCCGATATTATTGTTTATAGGTATCGGAGCGATGATTGACTTCGGCCCGCTGCTTTCCAAACCTGTTATGTTTTTGTTTGGTGCAGCAGCACAATTTGGTATTTTTGCAGCATTAATACTTGCTCTTGTCCTTGGCTTCGATTTAAGAGACGCAGCGTCAATTGGTATTATTGGTGCAGCAGATGGACCGACATCCATTTTGGTATCTCAGATTTTACAGTCTAAGTATATAGGAGCGATTGCGGTTGCGGCCTATTCGTACATGGCACTTGTTCCGATCGTTCAGCCTTTTGCCATCCGTTTGATTACAACAAAGAAAGAACGTTGTATCCGCATGAAATATGAGGCAGGCGATGTAAGCAAGCGGACAAGAATTTTATTTCCTATCGTCGTAACATTTGTTGTTGGATTCATAGCACCATCTTCGGTCGCGCTTGTTGGTGCACTGATGTTTGGTAATTTGATTCGTGAATGCGGAGTACTGCAGACTCTTTCAAATACGGCACAGACAGAACTCACTAATTTAATTACCCTGCTTCTTGGGTTTACAATTTCCTTTAGTATGAAATCCGAGGATTTTGTGCGTGTAGATACAGTCTTTATTATGCTTATTGGTTTAGTTGCGTTTGTATTTGATACATTTGGTGGTGTGCTCTTAGCTAAATTTATGAACCTATTCTTGAAACGGAAGATTAATCCGATGGTTGGTGCAGCCGGTATTTCGGCTTTCCCGATGTCAGCCAGAGTGGTACAGAAAATGGCACAGGAAGAATCACCGGGTAATATCATTATTATGGACGCTGCCGGTGCAAATGTTGCAGGTCAGATTGCTTCCGCTATAGCGGGTGGTTTGATTATTCAGTTGGTTACAAGTTATCTATAAAAGGAGTGTAAAAGTCTATGAATAGTAATGTTCTTATCGGATTGAAAATTATGGGCCTCGGTATGGGAGGTATCTTTCTTGCAATTGGAATTATAATGATTGTAGTAATAGCATTAAATGCAATGAACAAGGGAGATAATAAATCAAAAGAATAAAGAATGATTTAATTAAAATCAAATCATAAGTAATAGATAAAAAAGGAGAGTTAAGCAACTTTCCTTTTTTTAACTTAATAATGTTGCTTTTTTCCCTTAACTCTTCTATAATTATATTGACGATAATAAGTTAAAATATTGATAAACGGTGGGTAAGATTATGGCAAAAAACATAACAATGAAAGATATTGCGGGGGAACTAGGAGTCAGTACTGTAACAGTATCAAAGGCATTGACAGATAAGGACGGGGTAAGTGACGAAGTAAGGCAGAAAATAAAAGATAAGGCTGCTGAAATGGGGTATCGCTACAATTCCTTAGCAAAGGGCATGAAGGAAGGCAGAAATGGTAATATAGGTATTGTTGTTTCTGATCGTTTCTTTGAAGATAATTCTTTTTATAATAATTTATATCGGAATATTATTTTAAAGTTAAATCAAACAAGTTATTTTGGCGTATTTGAAATAATTTCCCAGGAGCAGGAGGAGCAGTGTGCCCTTCCGAGCATGATTAGCAATAGTAAAATTGATGGTCTTATTATTATGGGACAAATTCAGTTATCTTATCTCGAGGCAATTAAAAAAACCAATATTCCCTTTATACTTTTGGATTTTTACAGCGATTTAAATGATATTAACAGTATTACGAGTGACAATATATTTGGTACATATCAGTTGACGAATTATTTAATTGAGATGGGGCATACGAAGATTGGTTATGTTGGAACGATTAAAGCGACAACGAGTATTATGGATCGTTATTTGGGATATTTAAAAAGTTTACTGCAGCATGATATTTTGGTGAAAAATGAATGGTTGATAAATGACAGGGATGAAAGAGGAAGATATATAGAGATTCAGCTTCCGGCGGAGATGCCGACGGCATTTGTTTGTAACTGCGATGAAGTTGCCTATAACCTTGTACAGCATCTAAAAAGTGTCGGTCTGCGGGTACCGGAAGATATTTCGGTCGTTGGTTTTGATGATTATCTGTTTGCAACGGTGTGTGAGCCGCAGTTAACAACGTTTAAGGTTAATGTACCAACAATGGCGAGTATTGCTGTCAACAGTATCATTAAAAGGATGAAAAAAGGTACTGCTTCCGGAAATCGCAATGTCGTTGGCGGTGAAGTTGTTATAAGGGATTCTGTAGCTAAAATAACTTAAAGCGTGTTAAGTAAATTTAAGTATAAAAAAGTTAAAGCAATAAAATTAAGTTTGAAAATAAACTTGTTTTATTGCTTTTTTTACAAATTAGAAGCCTGTAAAAGAATAAAATCACTATAAATTTGTGCAATATGATGAATATTTTTTAAAGGATTGACAAAAAGCGAGACAAATTATATACTTTAATTAAAGTTAACGGTAACTTAATAAATGATTAATGGAGGAAGATCTATGAAGAAGAAACTTGTATCTACAATGTTGTGTATTGCAATGGCAGCATCTATGTTAGCAGGCTGCGGTGACACAAAGGAACCGGAAGCAACAACCGGTACTACTACAGAAGAAACAACAGAAGTAACTAATGAGGATGAAGCAACAGAAGAAACAACAGAAGAAACTACAGCAAATGTAACCGGTGAAATTACAGTTCTTACACACAGAACAGACTTAATTGACACAAAGTTTGCTGACTACAAGAAAACGTTCGAAGAGAAATACCCTGGTACTACAGTTAAATTTGAATCAGTAACAGATTACGAAGGTGACGTGGCAATCCGTATGCAGACAGAAGAGTATGGCGACGTATTAAGTCTTCCAAACTCAATCCCAAATACAGATTTTGCTAATTATTTTGAATCATTTGGTACCGTTGATGATTTAAAGGATCAGTATAAAGAAGATTTCCTTACAGCAAAATACTTCGATGGTCAGATTTACGGCCTTGCATCAACTATCAATGCACAGGGTATTGTTTACAACAAGAAAGTATGGGAAGCAGCTGGAATTACAACACTTCCAACAACTCCTGAAGAATTTTTAGAAGATTTACAGTTAATTAAAGACAACACAGATGCTATCCCATATTACACAAATACAGCAGCAGGCTGGACATTAACACAGTGGCAGGATCACTGCTGGGGTTCTGTAACAGGTGATGGTGATTATCATAACAACATTATGCCAAGAGAAGCTGATCCATTCAGCCCAGGCAAGTCAAACTATATCGTACATAAATTATTGTTTGATATTATTGAGAAAAAGCTTTGTGAAAACGATCCCATCACAACTGATTGGGAATCATCAAAGGGTATGATCAATAAGGGTGAAATTGCAACCATGACATTAGGCTCTTGGGCAATTACTCAGGTAATGGATGCTGGTGATACTCCGGAAGATATCGGTTATATGCCATTCCCATCTAATATTGATGGAAAACAGTTTGCTACAGCTGGTGCTGATTATTGCTATGCAATTAACAAACACTCTAAAAATAAAGACACTGCGAAAGCATGGGTTGACTTTATGTTAAATGAATCTGGTTTTGCAACATCTGAAGGTGGAATTTCTCTTTTAGTTGATTCAGAAGTACCGGAAACATTAAAAGATTTCGCTAACATTTCATTAGTTGCTGATAAACCTGCAACAACAGATAACGATGGTTTGTTTGATTTATTAAGCAACGACTCTGAAATAGCTTTATACTCAGATCCAGAAAAGACAAGAATTGTAGAAGCAGCTCTTGGAACAAGCAAAGAATCATTTGATGATATTATGAATGATTGGAATGCTAGATGGCAGGCTGCTCAGGAAGAAAATGACGTTACAGCAGAATAATAAATATAAGGAAGGGGCTCCCTCGCATTGGGGGCGCTCCTTTTAACAATCGAAAGGAAGGGTTAAGAAGCGGATGAAAACAAGAAAATTCCAACAAAAATTAGTTATTATAACATTCCTATTCGTACCATTATTGCTTCTTATTGTTTTTACATACCTGCCATTTGCAGATATGGTGAAATATAGTTTTTTTAAATGGAACGGAACGAGTCCGAATATGAAGTTTATAGGACTGAATAACTACAAAGAAGTATTTACAAGAGGTGAATATTTAACGGTATTTAAAACTAGTCTCTACTATTTGGGAGGTTCTTTTATTCAGATAGCACTAGCTTTATACTTTGCAGTTATATTAACAGGGAAAATTAGGGGAAAAAATTTTTTTAAGGGGGCAATTTTCTTTCCATATTTAATTAATGGAGTTGCGATTGGATTCATTTTCATGTATTTCTTCCGTGAAATGGGAACATTAGATACACTTTTAATTACACTTGGAGTTCCGGCGGACAAAATACCACTATGGTTAGGTAATCCAAGTATTATTAACTATTCTTTGTCCGGTGTGTCGGTTTGGCGATATTTAGGACAGAACATGATTATGTTCATTGGAGCGATTCAGTCGATTAACGGTGATTTGTATGAAGCGTCAGCAATCGATGGTGCAAATAAGTGGCAAGAGTTTAAATACATCATTTTTCCGGGAATCAAATCAATTGTCAGCCTTAACATGATTTTAGCAGTCAAAGGCGCAATTTCAGTATTTGAGATTCCGAAGATTATGACAGATGGTGCAAACGGTTCATCAACTTTCGTATTAAAGACATTAGATACTGCCTTTACGGTACATAAGGTTGGTCTTGCATCAGCAATGGGTGTTGTACTGCTTGCAATCATAATGGTTATTACCTTTATTCAAAAGAAATATTTTGAGGGAGAGGAGGAAGCTTAAGATGAATAAAATAAAGAAAAAACTTACTGTAGGAGAAATCATTGCATATGTATCGCTTGCTTTAGCGGCAATTGCTTCTATATTTCCGATTTTGGTAGTGGTTTTTGCCTCCTTCAAAACAGGAACCGAATTAAATGAAACTGGAGTCTTGGAGCTTCCAAAAAGTTTTCTGAACTTTGATAACTATGTTACGGCATTTGTAGATGGTAAAATGCTGTTAGGCTTTTTCAACACTACTTTCATTTTGGTAATTTCTGTAGCAGCAACAATATTAACGGGAACAATGACAGCATATTGTATTACACGTTTTAAATTTAAAGGCAGATGGCTTGTAAATACATTATTCCTCGTTGCTTCACTGGTACCATCCATTACCATGCAGATGAGTACCTTCCAGATTATTGTTGGACTAAAGCTTTTTAATACAGTTTGGTCTTCGATTATATTATTTGCCGGAACAGATATTATTTCAATTTATATATTTGTTCAATTTTTAAATAATATATCCTACTCGCTCGATGAATCGGCGATTGTGGACGGAGCAAATTACTTTACTATTTTCTTTAAGATTTTAATGCCGCTTTTAAAGCCGGCTGTCATGACTGTCCTTATTTTAAAGGGAGTCGGATTCTATAATGAGTTCTATACACCATACCTTTATATGCCCAAGTCGGAATTAGCAGTAATTTCAACCGCACTGTTCCGTTTTAAGGGCCCTTATGGAACGAAGTGGGAAGTCATTTGTGCAGGTGTAATTATTACAATGCTTCCGGCACTAATTATTTTCTTAGCATTACAAAAACACATTTACAGCGGTTTAACATTAGGCGCGGTAAAAGAATAGGAGAAAAAAATGTCAACAGTAAAATTTATAAATGGATCCAGTCTGCCTAATATGCCATGGCAGGATAAACCGGAAGGAATTAAAGATGCACCTGTCTGGAGATATAGTGAGAACCCGGTAATCGGAAGAAATCCGGTAGAAGGCGTAACAAGAATTTTCAATAGTGCTTTTATTCCTTATGAAGATGGATATATCGGTGTGTTCAGAGGAGAACAAGTGAATGGAATACCATTTATTTATCTCGGCAAAAGTAAAGATGCAATTAATTGGGAATTTGACAAGAATAAGGTTCAATTTGTAGATGAAGACGGCGAAGATTATAACCCGGTTTATGCTTACGATCCAAGACTTGTGAAGGTAGAAGATACTTATTATATTATGTGGTGTACAGACTTCTATGGTGCTTCTATCGGTCTGGCAAAGACAACTGATTTTAAAACATTTGTCCGCTTAGAAAACCCATTTATACCATTTAATAGAAATGCAGTGTTATTCCCAAGAAAAATCAATGGTAACTATATGATGCTTTCGAGACCAAGTGACAGCGGCCACACACCGTTTGGTGATATCTTTGTCAGTGAAAGTCCGGATTTAACTTACTGGGGCAAACACCGTCATGTTATGGGTAAAGGAAGTCAATGGTGGGATGCGTTAAAAATCGGCGGCGGCGCTGCACCAATTGAAACTTCAGAAGGATGGCTGTTGTTCTTCCATGGTGTTACAGGAACGTGTAACGGCTATGTATACAGCATCGGCGGTGCAATTCTTGATATTGATAATCCATCGATTGTGAAATACCGCTGTGAAAACTTCTTGTTAACACCACAGGAATGGTATGAAGAACGTGGCTTTGTAGGAAATGTATGTTTCCCTTGTGCAACGATACAGGATAATGACACCGGCAGAATAGCAATTTATTATGGTGCTGCAGATACTTATGTAGCAGTGGCATTTACAACCTTGGATGAAATTGTAGCATATATCAAAGATAATTCAAAAGTATCAGAGTCAGATACGGAAATTGGGATTCGTTAGGAGATATCGATATGGGAATGGAACAAAAACTGCTTCAGGAAGTAAAAGAACAATTACATGATTCCATGATTCCTTTTTGGGAAAGCATGAAGGATAAAGAGCATGGCGGATATTATGGATGTATGAATTATCAGCTAAGGATAATTAAAGAAGCTGAAAAAGGCTGTATTTTAAACAGCCGTATCCTATGGTTTTTTTCAAATGCTTATCTCACTTTGCAGAACCCTTCCCTTTTAGCAGATGCGAAGCATGCGTATGAGTTTTTGACAAGCAGCATGGCGGATAACGAATTTGGCGGCGTGTACTGGTCGGTATCCTATGATGGGAAACCGGAGGATACGACCAAACACACCTATAACCAGGCCTTTGCAATTTACGCGCTTTCTTCCTACTATGATGCCTCAAAAGATGAGCAGGCACTAAAAAAAGCATTTGAATTATTTGAACTGGTGGAAGAAAAATGTGTGGATGAACATGGCTATTTAGAGGCTTTTAACCGTGAGTTTAGGCCGGTAGATAATGACAAATTATCAGAAAATGGGGTAATAGCGGATAAAACAATGAATACACTTTTGCATGTTTTTGAAGCATATACAGAATTATACCGTGTTTCAAAGGATGAAAAGGTCGCCAAAAGGATGGAATGGATACTTGACATTATTGTCAGAAAAGTTTTCAGCAAAGATAAAAAAAGGCAGGAAGTATTTTTTGACAAAGAAATGAATTCTATTCTTGACTTACATTCCTATGGGCATGATATCGAAACAGCATGGCTGATTGACAGAGGTGTCAATTTATTAAAAAAATATTATAAGAAAGATCAAATTTTTGCTGTTACAAAGACCTTAGAAGAAGAAATTTATAGCATAGCTTTCAATGGAAATTATGTTTATAACGAATGCGAAAAAGGCATCGTAGATAAGTCTTGTATCTGGTGGGTGCAGGCAGAATCTATGGTAGGATTTTTAAATGCATTTGAGAAATTTCCAAGTAAAAAGGAATATTTTGAGGCAGTATTATCCATTTGGGAATATATCAAGGAAAATGTAATTGATAAAAGAATTGGTTCTGAATGGTTCTGGGAAGTAAATGAGGAACATCAGCCAAATGAGGAACGAAACATTGTAGATATGTGGAAGTGTCCATATCACAACGGCCGAATGTATTTTGAGGTAATGAGGAGACTGATGAAATGATACATGAAAGATATTATGAAGTGCTGGAAAAATACAACAGCCTAATTGAAAAGAAAAATAACAAAAGCAGTTTTTATAATGGCATCTATGACCGTTATGAAAATCCAATTTTGACAAGAGATCATATTCCGCCAACTTGGAAATATGACTTGAATAAAGAAACAAATCCTTTCTTTATGGAAAGACTTGGAATCAATGCAGTCATGAATTCCGGCGCAATTGAAATGGATGGAAAATTTTATTTAGTCGTGCGTGTCGAAGGAAATGACAGAAAATCTTTTTTTGCGGTAGCAGAAAGTGATAATGGAGTGGATGGATTCCGTTTTTGGGATTACCCCATTCTTTTAGAGGACACTTGCAAAGAGGAGACCAATGTCTATGATATGCGTCTTACGAAGCACGAAGATGGCTATATTTACGGTGTTTTTTGCTCTGAAAGTAAAGACACCACGGTGGGTGACTTATCAGCAGCCGTTGCGGCAGCAGGCATTGTTCGTACAAAGGATTTAAAAACTTGGGAGAGACTTGATAACTTAGTAACATTAAACTCTCCGCAGCAGAGAAATGTTATGCTTCATCCCGAATTTGTAAATGGAAAATATGCCTTTTATACAAGACCTATGGATGATTTTATTGATACAGGATCAGGCGGCGGTATTGGTTTTGGATTATGTGATGATATTGAGCATGCAGTAGTTGGGGAAGAAATCATTACGAGCCAGAGAAAATATCATACCATTACCGAGGCTAAAAATGGCTCCGGAGCGGTACCAATTAAAACCGATAAGGGTTGGATTCACATTGCTCACGGTGTCAGAAATACGGCAGCAGGTCTGCGTTATGTTATTTATGCTTTTGCAACTGATTTAGTAGAACCGACTAAAGTAATTGCAGAGCCGTCAGGATTTTTGATTGCACCAATGGGAATTGAAAGAGTCGGCGATGTATCAAACGTTGTGTTTACAAATGGTGCAATTGCAAGAGACAATGGCGACGTATTTATTTACTATGCGTCCAGCGATACAAGGATGCATGTAGCGACAACTACGAAAGAAAAGTTAATTGACTATGTTTTTAATACTCCTTCTGATCCACTTCGTTCTGTGGAGTGTGTAAAGCAAAGATGTGAATTGATTGCTAAAAATTTAGAACTGGGTTTGTAATACCAAATTTTTAGGAGGCGGATATATGGCGATATTAAAATTAAATCCAAGCTACAAAAATTATTTGTGGGGCGGAAATAAGTTGAAAAACGACTTTAATAAAAAATTTGATGGAGAGGTCCTGGCTGAAAGCTGGGAGCTTTCCTGCCATGTGGATGGTCAGTCTGTTATTGCAGAGGGTCCATTTGCAGGGAAGAGCTTAAAAGAATATGTAGAATGGGAAGGAAAAAGAGTATTAGGAACAAACTGCATGCAGTTTCAAAACTTCCCTATTTTGATCAAGTTTATTGATGCAAAAGATAACTTATCAATTCAAGTGCATCCAAGTGATGATTACGCACTTTCCCATGAAGGTCAATATGGAAAAACGGAAATGTGGTACGTAGTTGATTGCGCCGAGGATGCTTTTTTATACTATGGATTTAAGAAAGAGATAGATAAAGAAGAGTTTGCCAAAAGAATAAAGGAAGATACTTTACTAGAGGTGCTGAATGAAGTGCCGGTAAAAAAAGGTGATGTATTTTTCATTGAAGCCGGAACGATACATGCAATTGGTAAGGACATTGTAATTGCTGAAATTCAACAAAATTCTAACGTAACATATAGAGTCTATGACTATGGAAGAGTTGATAAGGATGGAAAGCAGAGAGATTTGCATATTGAAAAAGCGTTAGCAGTTACTAACCGAAATCCTAAAGTCAGAGGAGATTCTTTTGATCCGCATCTTGGAGCGTGTAAATACTTTGTTGTTGATAAATTGAGCTTAGACGGAAAATATATGAGTAAAATGGAAGGTCATGTCAATGAGGATTCTTTCCTGCATATGCTCATAATTGAGGGCAGCGGTAAAATTACCAATAGTGAAGAAGTGGAATTTGCAAAAGGTGATAGTATTTTACTAACGGCCTCAACAGGTGATTTTGTAATGACCGGAAATTGTGAGGCGCTGCTTACTACAATTCCGTTTGCAGAGAGGTAATGTGAGTAAGATGGAAGCGAAAAAAGTATATGAATTTTGGCTGCAGGACGATTATTTTGATGAGACAGCCAAAAAGGAATTATTGGCAATAGAAAATAATGAAAAAGAAATAGAAGAGCGCTTTTATAAAGATTTGGAATTTGGAACCGGAGGGCTTCGCGGAATCATTGGTATGGGTACGAACCGGATTAATATTTATACGGTCCGCAAGGCGACGCAAGGTCTGGCTAATTTTATTTTAAAAGAGAACGGGCAGGATAGAGGTGTGGCAATCGCATATGATTCCAGAAATATGTCGGTAGAGTTTGCAAGAGAGGCAGCACTGTGTTTTTGTGCTAATGGAATTAAAGTGTATGTCTTTGACAGTCTTCGCCCGACACCGGAGCTGTCATTTGCACTGCGACAATTAAATTGCATTGCCGGAGTTGTCATTACGGCAAGCCACAATCCGCCTGAATACAATGGCTATAAAGTATACTGGGAGGATGGTGCGCAAATTACCTTTCCAAAGGATAAAGAGATTATTGGTGAGGTTCAGGCGATTACAGACTATCAAATGGTAAAAAGCATGGATATGGAAACGGCAGTATCAAATAATCTTTATCACACAATCGGGGAAGAAATTGATGCGGCTTATATGGAGGCTTTAAAAAAGCTTGTTATTGATCCGGACATTATTTTAAGTCAATCTAAAAATATCCGGATTGTCTATACACCGATTCATGGAAGCGGAAACCTTCCGGTGAGAAGAATCCTAAATGAACTGGGATTTGAGCATGTATATGTAGTCGAGGAACAGGAAAAACCGGATGGAAACTT
>CAYPIB010000056.1:2359-17228 GCA_964410675.1 uncultured Roseburia sp. | reverse complement strand
ATCCTGTGACATAAGCGCATCTAATATAGAATCAGATATTGCATCACACATTTTGTCCGGATGTCCCTCTGTTACAGACTCAGATGTAAATAATAATCTTTCCATACATTTTCTCCTTTAAAATAAGTTATCTGAAATTTTCTTGCTGCTATTAAATAACCAATTCTTCTTATAAAACAAAAAAACCGCTGTTAAGCGGAAACATCATATAATACAAAGATGGCCCTCTTATTGTTCGATTATTCGCTCAGGTTGGCACCTTCCTTATATCCAAGGGGTTGCCGCAGCTTCACAGATCCTTTTATCTCCACTACTCTGAATAAGAGAAATAACTATTTAATTTTCATTCTAACAATACTATAACTCTTTTTTAACTCTCCGTCAATATCAGCTTTTATATTTAGACAGAATAGTCCAAATGTCATTACATTAGTTGACTTTTTTACCTAAAAATTTTATAATGCCTTATAGACATAATAAAATAATATAAGTATAAATACTTCAAGTTGGAGGTGCTGCATGAAAAAAGTGAATGTAGCCAATTTAATACCTGGAATGGTAACAGCCGAAGATGTGTTTACATACAATAACCAGTTGATTGTTCAAAAAGGTGTTACCCTAACAGATAAAACGATTACTCGTTTGGAATTTTACTCTATTATCAGTATTAGAATCGAAGAAGACTATCCAAGCAGCACTCCCTTATCAAACCATTTAACGAAGGGTTTATCTGATGAGGAATTAAGGGCTGTTGCATTTAGCGAAGACTGGTCTTATTCAAAGCTTATTAAATCCACACCGGAATTTTTGGCATTCAAAGAAAATTTCGATCATTTATTAGATGATTTCAAGCTTTATTTTAATGATATTATTAATAAAAATATCGCTATTGATGCCGTGGGTGTGTTAAGGCAAACCGTAAGTCTTTTAATGACTACTTCCGGACATATAAACTATTTTCATATGCTTCACTGCATGAGAGATTATGATGACACGACTTTTTCACATAGTTTAAATGTCGCACTTCTCTGTAATATTCTTGCCCAATGGCTCTCCTTTTCACAAGAAGAGATTAACATGGCAACGTTATGCGGGCTTTTTCATGACATTGGAAAACTGGCAATTCCAGATGATATTATCCGTAAACCGTCAAAGCTTACTGATGCTGAATACCAAATTATCAAAACTCATACGTTAGAAGGCTATAGCATTTTAAAAGATCAGGATTTAAGTATTCACATTAAAAACGCTGCTTTAATGCATCATGAACGTTATGATGGCAGCGGTTACCCGATGGGAATTAACGAAGAGAAAATCGATAAGTATGCACAACTAGTTGCTGTCGTAGATGTATATGAAGCAATGACTGCTGCCAGAGTATACCGCGGTCCTCTCTGCCCATTTAAAGTAATTGAAATTTTTGAAAAGGAAGGTCTGCAAAAATATAATACCCGTTATGTTCTTACCTTTCTCGAAAATGCAGTACTCACCTATATGAACAACAGAGTAAGGTTAAGCAACGGTGTGGAAGGTGACATTGTATTTATTAACAAGGATAATCTTTCCAGACCGCTGATCCGCTTCCGCAATAATTTTATCGATTTAGAAAAACATCCAGAATTACATATTGAAGCAATTATATAAAAAATGAACCGGAATTTCCGGTTCATTTTATTTTCTTATCCTACTTTTAACTTGAACTTTTGAACATCTTTTTCACTGTTAACTTTTTCTATATTTGCGCCTAAGCCCTGAAGCTTTAGCTCAAAATCTTCATATCCTCTTTGAATATATACGATATCATCTACTACGGTAAATCCATCTGCTGCAAGTCCGGCAAGTACTAAGGCGGCACCTGCACGTAAATCTGGAGCGCTGATATGGGCACCGGTGTAACCGCAGACACCTTCGATTATAGCAGTATTGCCCTCTACCTTTATTCTTGCTCCCATTCTCGTAAGCTCATCTACATATTTAAATCTATTTTCAAAAATACTTTCTGTTACTATACTCGTACCTGATGACAATGCCAGCGCCACTGCAATCTGCGGCTGCATATCAGTCGGAAACCCTGGATACGGCAAAGTCTTTACATGTGTATGAGAAAGCGGCTTAGAAGATACGACTCTCACAGCATCATCTGATTCCTCTACCTCACAACCAATTTCCATTAATTTAGCGCTGATTGACTCTAAATGTTTGGGAATGACATTTTTTACTGTTATATCACCTTTTGTCGCTGCTGCCGCAAACATAAAGGTTCCTGCTTCGATTTGATCCGGAATGACTGAATATTCCGTTTTATGAAGCTTTTGTACTCCTCGGATTCTGACAACATCAGTACCCGCTCCTTTTATATTAGCACCCATACTATTTAAAAAGTTTGCTAAATCTACTACATGCGGCTCCTTGGCAGCATTTTCTATCGTTGTCTGTCCATCAGCCATTGCTGCGGCCATCATAATATTAATTGTTGCACCAACTGAAACAACGTCTAAATAAATATGACCACCGACTAAATTTTCTGCTTCTCCGCTAATAAAACCTCTTTCAATTCTCATATTGGCACCAAGGGCTTTAAATCCCTTTAAATGCTGATCAATCGGTCTGCTGCCAATGTTGCACCCACCCGGAAGCATTACGGCACCTTTTTTATATTTTCCTAACATCGCTCCCAAAAGATAATATGAAGCACGTATCTTTTTAATATAATCGCCTTCGATTGTTAAATCATAAATGGCAGAACTGTTTACACGAACGGTATGCCTGTCCAGCCTCTCTACAATTGCACCAACACTTTCCATCGCTTGAATTAATACATTGATATCCCGAACATCGGGAAGGTTTTCTATCGTAACGGTCTCATCTGACATAATAGATGCTGCTAAAATAGCCAATGCTGCATTTTTCGCACCACCTATTTCCACTTCACCAACTAAAGGGTTGCCGCCCTTAATGATATATTGTTCCATAAGACACCTCGAAATTCATAAATTAATAATAAGATTATAACACATTTGACGCTTTTGTAAATGTTCAAGTGTTTTTCGTTTCATTATGATGCTAATTCATATGCTGCAGCGGATTCACTTGACCTCCATTAATCAGTATCTCAAAATGAAGATGCGGCCCCGTACTTCTTCCTGTATTTCCACTAAGCGCAATCTTTTGACCTTGCTTCACACTTTGTCCAGGTTTTACTAATACTTTACTTAGATGTCCATATCTGGTTTGTCTTCCATCCGCATGATTAATGTAAATAACATAACCATAACCGCTTCCCCATCCTGCTCTGGCGACAGTTCCGCCATTGGAAGCCATAACAGCTGTTCCTACCGGAGTTGCCCAGTCAACACCTTTGTGCCATCTTCCCCAGCGTTTTTTAAAACCGGAAGTAAAACGCCCGCCTGAAATTGGTTTTATATAGGTTGGCGGAACCTTCGTACCGATTTCTACTACTTTGGGTACAGCCTCCATCGTTACTTCTTCTTTTAAAATCTCAGTTCCCATCACTTTGTCATTGCGATGTGATACAAGCGCAACCACTTTTCTATGACCGGAGGATGGCTGCTGAAGAATTTGTGAATCCGATGTATACCATGCATCATTATAGACGTATTCTGTCTCCGCATCGTAATCTTCTTCGTAATATGCTTCTTCTTTGTATTCTACCGAAAGTGCCGGTTCCGGAGTTGTAATGATAAGTTCATCTCCTACCCGGATGGTAGAATTTTCATCCTCAAGATTTTCATTCAGTTCAATCACTCTATCCATCGGCAGATTTACTTTAATCGCAATTTCTGAAAGTGTATCGCCTTCTATCACTTCATAGATTGCATCCTTTTCCTGACAAACCGTTGCCAGTTCAACTGCTTCGTTCAAAGGAGTAATCTGCTCTTTTGGCAAGTATGTCTCCACAATTTCAACATCATCACCATAAGCAATATCAACAAGTCCTAAATCAAAATCCGAAAATTTCTTCTCTACCGCCGGCTGAATATCTTGTAACATTTCATCAAGCGTTTGACCAATTCCTGCCTGCACAATCAGCTCCGGCTCTTCCATTTTCTTTTTAGCTTCTTCGCTTGTCTCAATTGCAGCCGTAAGTACATTTAATTCTCTATCCGAATCAAGCACAAGGTCAACAGTATATTTATTCTCCATATCATACTGCTTAAGTGCTGCCTGTAACACGCTTCTAACATCCTCACTCGTTGAAACATTAACAGTAAACTCGTTTATCTTAACAGTGTATGCTCTTGTTCCAACATTTCTGGAATTTTTCTTTAGAAGCTCATACATATTATTCACTAACGTTTTTCTGCTGCTTACTTTTGCAAAAAACTTTTTTTCACCTTGTACTTCTAAATCAGCACTTGCCAATACCATCGCACCGGCTTCTTTTGTTATCCTTTTTCTGGCACTAGTTAAATAATTGTCAATCTTGTCCGTATCTGATACTACTCCTACCATCTCGCCGTCAAGCAAAACTTTAAACACTGTATCTGTATCATTTTCTAATTTCGGGCAATAAGGAAAAAAGAAAAAAGCAAGTATCAAAATGCACAAGATTGTTTTAATATTTGTAATTGTAATGACTCTATCATATTTTGTATATCGTTTCATCTTTATAGTTTTCCATTTTTTCTGTTATTTACACAGATAATCGTAACCAATTTATTCTATCAACAATCCGTCCAAATGTAAAGTAAAAACAGCCGTTTTGGTAAAAGCGACTGTTTTCTGAAAGTATATTAAAATAAATTGATTATATTCATGTCTTTTTCTTCTTATGAATACCCTTCTTCTGAACAGAGTATCCAAATTTTCCAAGTTTTTTGCCCAATTCAAAATATTCACCATGTGAATATGCCACCAATCCACAACTATTTAAATGAAATTTTCCTTTCTCATCCATATATTTGTCATCAATGGTGACACCGGCTACTTCTGCCAAAAACATATGATGCGTACCAAGCGGCAATATATTTACTACCTTGCATTCAATGTTAACCGGACTTTCTTTAATTCCCGGTGCCCCAATATGTTGTGAAGCAAGCGGTGTTAATTTCGTTTTTTTGAATTTATTAATATCACGGCCGGACTTTACACCGCAATAATCTGTCGCATAAACTAAGTCACTTGTAACAAGATTAATGACAAATTCTTTTGTATCTTTTATAATTTCATATGAATATCGTTCCGGACGAACTGATATAGAAACCATGGCTGGTGTCGATGAGGTAGTCCCTGCCCAAGCTACAGTTATTATATTAGGGGATTCCCCCACCCTGCCGCAGCTGACCATAACCGGCGGCACCGGGTATAGCATGTTTCCGGGCTTCCAATGCTGTTTTGCCATCTTAATTCCTCCTTACAAGAATTGCATGACCAAAGAAGCAATTGCCGTAAGAAGAGTTAAGAAAGACAAAGCCATAAGCCCCTTCATACTTTTTTGCGAACGTTCTATTCCATCGAGGCGATCGCCAAGCTCTCTTGCCTTTTGTGTGGCCTGTTCATTCACTACTGCCTGCACATTTCGATACACCTTAACATTTTCCTTGTGAACATGCTCTTCTAAGGATGTGACACACAAGCTGATTTGCCGAAGCTGTGATTCAATGCTATTTTGCATGTCGGTTACATCTTGACTGTTATCATCTTTTTTTACAAGCTTATCCTTCAACTGATTCATTTCAGTTTTTAAAGAAGAGACTAAATCTTTCACAATTAAAACTTCTTTTTTCAGTTCGGATGATGATTTTTCAATACCTTCTGTTGTTCTTTTAGATTCTAATGATGATGACTTTGTTTCCTCTGTTGTAATCCGGAGATTTTCAATCATCTTCGCAAATTCTTCCAAATACATTTTATAATCTTCAATTGCATTCATAGAATTATCTGCCATTTGTTGTGAATTACTAAAAGCCCTCTCTGCTTTATCAGAGGCGCTGCTAAACTTTTCTTCTAACCGCTGTAACGCTTCATTACTTACTGTTTCTTTTGTATCTACGATACTATACTCTTCAAACTGTTCAATTCCGCAGCGAATCAACTGCTGCACCTGTTCTGTCAATTCCACATTTTTCAGATTAAGCCGCCTTAACTCTTGAATTATTTTGTCATTCTCTGCCGCTCTTTCCTTTGCACTCTGTAATTCGTGCTCCTCTGCTGCCGCATTTGCTGTGATTAGTTCGCCGGCATTAAATCGCTTTGCCAGCTTATCCATAAAATTATCCATTGGGCTCCTCCGTATTCCAAAAGCACTACCATTTTTCATCATTTATTCTATCATTAATTAATTTTTTTTACAACTCCCTGTGTATTATACTTACCTTTTGTCTATATTGTATACAAATCATATTTTTTCACCATTTATTTTATGCTGATTCAATAATTTTTTACTACTTGTTCATATTTTATTCATATCTAATTGTTATAATATTTATAAATTCAGATATATATTTCATGAATCTAGATAAATTTTTTCATAATAGCCTCGGTGGGAAACTACCGGGGCACTCCTCATTTTAAGACTCTTTATTTTCCGCTATATAAAGAAAGAAAATAACAAAGCGGCGAATGCCGCATCCAAAAAAGGTATCTGCCGGAGCAGATACCTTTAAGCATACTATCTATTATGTCAGCTATGTAGCGTCATTTACCCAATTGCTCTTCTTCTGCCAAGCGCTTTTTCTATTTTGTCAAGGCTTTGGACTTCTTCATTTAACGACATCATCTTGCCATCTAAGTCAGAAACCATTTCCGCACATTCAATTAATTCCGCCTTAATATATTCCGGAACATTTCCTTCGAATTTATAATGAATTTTGTGCTCTAAGCTTGCCCAAAAATCCATTGCTACTGTACGAATCTGAATCTCTACTTTTGCATCAACTATTCGGTCTGATAAATAAATCGGAACTGTTATAATCAAATGATAACTTTTGTAACCGCTTTCCTTCGGTCTTTTAATATAATCTTTTACAGAAACCACTTTAATATCACTCTGGTTAATCAACATCTCGGCAATTCTATAAATATCAGATGTAAACGAACAAATAATACGAACTCCAGCAATATCATTGACATATCGAACCATATTTGAAATTGTTGATTCATAACCATTCTTTTTAAGCTTTTTTACAATACTTTCAGGTGCCTTAATTCTTGATTTGATATGTTCAATGGGATTATACTGATGAACATGCTGAAACTCATCATTTAGAATTTCTAATTTTGTTCCAATCTCTTTTAGTGCTGAATTATAAATTAAGTTGACTTCCTTCCAACTGTCTATACCATTGTCCATTTCTGGCCTAAACTCCATATAAACATCCCACCTTTACTATAATTGTACTAATCCCCCTAGCTACAGTTTTATACATTCTTTTTTAATTGGCCTCCCATCCTTTTCTTATTTATTATACCATACTTTTACAATAAATGTACAGAATGTACATTTATTCAGATATATTTAATAATTTAATCACTACTTTGCTTAACTAAAAATTCTTAAGTAAAAATAATTTTTCGAGACTGATAATATGCCGACAAATTATTTTATGCAGTCACCAATGAAAAGATTCCACTTTTATGTTGAAGAAAAAAAATTCCTAAGCTATAATAAACAAATAATGTTTAGACAGGAGAAGAAGCATGTTTCGTTTATGGGCAAAAATTTTTAAAGAAAACCGCCTGCTTCAAGATACTACAATAGAAGATAGCAGCATCGATACACGTACTCATAAAGTGTTTCATGCCCTAGATCAGGTTTGTTATGATTTTGATTTAGGAAAACCTATTTGGCTTGATAAAACAGCAGAAGAGTTTAAACGCCACAGCAAGGCGCGTTTTTATAGTGATAACTTTATTGAACCAATTGAATTTGATTACTTAGAAATACAGATAATCGAGGAGGACTAATGTTCTCCTCGATTATTTTATTAAAGTGTTTGTGAGGTTGTATTTCCAAGGGATGCCCCTCTCTCAGAATACGGTTGGAAGTCCGTTTTTCTAAACATTGCAATGAGTCCTTAATAGTTTACATACCAACAACATATTGATACATAAAAACAAAGTGACAGATACTACCACCCATTACAAATAAGTGGAATATTTCATGTGATCCAAATATACTATGCTTTGCATTAAAGATTGGAAGCTTTAATGCATAAATAACACCACCAATCGTATAAATAATTCCACCTGCCAAAAGCCAGCAGAACGCCGCCCAAGGAACACTATTGACGATAGGACCAAAAACAAAGATACAAAGCCATCCCATCGCTATATAAATAACCGAAGAGAACCACTTAGGGCAAGTAATCCAGCACCCTTTTATAATAATCCCTGCAAATGCCAATACCCATACTGCCGTGAGCAAAGCATAACCAACCTTACCTCCCAGCACTAAAATGCATATTGGTGTATAAGAACCTGCAATTAATACAAAGATCATCATATGATCAAGCTTACGGAAAATTTTAATAACTTTATCAGATATTGTAAGTGAATGGTAGACTGCACTTGCTGCATACAACAAAATCATACTCAATACAAAAACTAACATTGCACCTACACAGGCATTTCCATTTCGTGAAGCCTTAAGCAAAAGTGGGATTCCTGCTATCACTGCTAAAATCATCCCAATAAAATGTGTGATAGCACTCCCCGGTTCCCTAATATTACGAACAGCTGTTGACATAAAAATTCCTCCTTTTACAATTCATTCTTAATTATTTCAATCGAGTTTTCATTATTCCTTAACGTAGTTTTCATTACTACGTGTCACTATAATGATACTACACCTTATCGTATGCATTGTCAATAAAATTATTCAAAAAAAGAGCAGGTTTTTCAACCTACTCCCATAATTTTTCAGGATATACTCCTTCATTTTTTAATTTCTGTATTGATTCCATTACAAACGGTTTATCTTCTTTATATGTTACGCCAAACCATTTATCCTTTGAGGTAAGCACTTCTACCGTTGCTTTCTTATCTTTCAAAAGCTGGTCAATTTCAATTGGCAGAAAGCATTCTGCTTTTAATGGATTATCTTCTATTTTTGTTTCAAAAAATCTATGAAGTGCACCTTCTAATTCATTGAGAACACCTTTAGAAAAGCCCCACATATTCATAGAAACCGGTGTTTCTAAAGATATTGGTGTAAAACTTTTCCCGCCGTCTTCCGAATAGGCTGCCCCATCTTCTGTTTTAACAATGTGCATACGCTCTGCTATAGTAACAAGATATCCGTTATCATCTGTCACACAACATCCACGTGCGACGGAACCATTCTCAGTCAAAGTATTGCCAAGCTCATATCCAACCATTGCATATCGCTGCAATGCATCATCTTCATGTGTCGTAAGAAATTCATACAGCATCCCAAATGCACTGCTGCCATAGTAATCATCTGCATTAATAACCGCAAACGGCTCATCAATCGCATCCTTACAGCAAAGAATAGCATGTGCTGTTCCCCATGGCTTTTCTCTTCCTTCTGGAATACGAAACCCTTTAGGCACATTATTTAAATCTTGAAAAACGTACTCAACCTCAATATATTTGCTGACTGTATTACCAATACACTCTCTAAAGTCCTGTTCATGTTCTTGTTTGATAATAAAAATTACTTTTTGAAATCCAGCTTTAATCGCATCATAAATAGAAAAGTCTATGATTTTATTCCCTTGATTATCAATTGGATCAATTTGCTTTAGCCCTCCATATCTGCTACCCATACCAGCTGCTAAAATTACTAATACCGGCTTTTTCATTTCTTATCCTCCTTATTTAAATTCTCAACCTCTGAAAGATCGTTATTATATTTATTTACTCTGCGCTTAAATGTATGTTTTGTCAAATTATTATATAATGCATAAACTAAGCTTCTTTTTTTAGTACTTAAATTCATATCATCTTTAAGCATCAGCCATATTTTTGCATTTAATTTCATGTGATTTGCGGTAAAAAAATCAATCCGCTTTGAAGAAGAAAGCAGTGAAATAATAACATCCGGTTCCATCATGTTAATATCATTTACAACAAAATCCTCATCAGCCTGAAGCTGCTCTAAAGAAAAACGTCCCGCTATTTTAATATGTTCCTGATAACTGCCAATATACTTGCTGATTACTTCCAGTTTTTCATCTGTTTCCGCTAATAAGTAAACATGTTTTCGCAATCGGTAAAGGCGTTTTAAAAACTCTCCCATAAACTCATTGTTTTCAATTTCCCTAATCCGATTACGCGAAGCCGCATTTGATGCTCTTAATATATCGGTATCCGCCGGAATCACCATATCAAGCTGCGTCACAAAATCCTTTATTGTCTGATCTTCATCTGCCTCTAAAACACCTCTGATTGTTACATAAGAAATCGTACTAACTTTCCCATCCCTCAAATAACCATCTACTTTACGCATAGCTTCTCTAAGAGAATAATCAAAAAGCGTTACACCAAGTACTTGTATCTTCTTCATATTCGTCACCTAACCCAATACTCAAATATTGCTATACCACACTTATAATCATAAAAGCAATACACAATATCATACCAATCCATAATGGAACTGATAAGAGTTTCTTTCCTTTAGCATCCTTAGAAGCCGCCCTAATCCATTTTAAATGTTCAATGCGTCCTTCATTTTTGGCAATGAGATAAACTAATCCGCCGGCTATCAAAAGTGTAATAAAACCAATTTGAAAATATACTAGCATACTCATAATAAGTGCTGATTTATACGGAATTGTTTGAGATCCTTCCAGTACTAAATCCTGCCCTGCCTGTGTCGATAATCCTTTAGTCAAGTACATCAAAATAACATTAGAGCCATTAATCAAACAATGATAGATAATAGAAGACCAAATACTGCCGGTTGCTTCTATTAAAACTGCAGCAAATATACCCACTAATATTGCATAACTCATCTGATTAAAGTTCATATGAAGCATTCCAAATAAAATTGCGGATAATACTGCCGCCCCTATGATACGGCCCGTTTTTCTATAACCATGGTATATAATGCCTCGAAAAACAAACTCTTCATTCATCGGTCCTAAGATTCCAATCAAAAGCATAACCGCTGCCATTGGCATATGGGTAATAGAATCTGACATCCGGTTAACTTCATTTTCAACCCAAAGCATAGAAGCGGCATTTACCGCAACTAAAATAGGCATTGTCAAAAATGTCACGAGTGCAATTAATATTGCCGAAGTTATTTTAATTTTTTTCATTTGAATAAACTGCTTTAGATTGGTTCTCGTTAAAACAACAAATATGACTGCCGGAATAAAGATAAAGAGTTGGCTGATAATAAGTCCTATATAAATATTAATTTTTTTGTCCTGCATAAAAAAACTTATCAATAGACTGCCGCCTAACGAAATAAGTATCAATACAAGAAAAAACCAATTTACTTTTTTAAATGTAATTTTCATAATCAATTATTTAACATAAATTCAACAATATCCTGAATGTCTTCCGGCTCATACGCTAAAAGCTCAAGCTCTGAAATAGTGCCATCCGTAAAGATACTTGCTAAAGAAACATATTGTGAAAGTTTAGATTTTAAATTAAGTCTGTCACCTTCACCGGTTACTAGTTCCACTCTGCCCTTGCATCCATCAATGACTTCAAAAAATTTATCTATATTTGTAATATTCTGTATTTTCACATTTAACTCCTATCAGTCATTTAAAAAGCTTACTTGATTAAAGAAATTTCATTTTCTCCAATTTCTATCTGCTTTTCTTTCAGTAAATGACCTACTGCCCGTTTAAATTCATTTTTACTCATGTTCATCTTTTCACGAATTAAATCGGGGGATGCTTTATCATTAAAATCAAGCCGGCCGCCCGACTCATTTAATGCTTCCATAATTCTTTTCGCATCTGTATTAATTTGAAGATATGCTTTTTCCCGAATACTAAGGTCCAGCTTACCATCTTCCTTTACCCCAGTCACTCTTGCTTTTATCATATCACCAACAGATATTTTCCCGTACATCTCTTTGACCGGAATTAACGCTGAATATTTATCATCTACAGCAACAAAGGCACCAAATTCACGACTGATTTCATATACCCGGCCTGTAACTCTGTCATCATTTTTATAAGGTGCATCTTTAAATAAGTAAGGATAGACATTCATTGTCGCACATAGGCGGTTGCTTTTATCAATATATAGTGCAACAAGTACCTCCTCCTCTACGGAAACCGGTTTCGTCTGCTCCCTAAAGGGCAATAATAAATCCTTTTCCAATCCCCAATCTAAAAAGGCACCCACTTGGCCATTTTGAATTACTTTGAGTAATTCAACCCCGCCTAATGAAATCTTCGGCTGCCTTGTAGTTGCTATGAGCCGGTCCTTAGAATCCCTATAAATAAAAACATCCAAAGAATCACCTACCTCTGCATTATCCGGTACCTGTTTCTTTGGCAGTAACACCTTGTCCTGTTGATTATCCATTTGTGTGGAAAGATAAACTCCAAATTCCACCATTTTGACAATAATCAAACTCTGCCGCTTTCCTAATTCCATATCCATTCCTCTCTTGTCCGCATTGTTGATTATTCCAATAAAAAAACTGGGCTACAAGGATTCGAACCTTGAGATGACGGAGTCAGAGTCCGTTGCCTTACCGTTTGGCGATAGCCCATTACAGTCACTTAGTATACTATGAGTCTTAATTTTTTGCAAGTGTTTCTTTCCAATTTTTTAAATTTATTTCATAGGTTTTGAATTTATTTTCTCCTCTTCTGTCGGAAACTGTATAATTTTCAACAATCCAATGACCTAAATATTCATTAAATTTCTGACAGCCGCTTACATTTAAATGATCGTAATCGGCAAAATCTTTTGTAAAATCAAGTCCTACTTCCTTATACAAATCATTAAAATCCAAATATTCCACCTGACCCGGCAGTTCACCGGCAGCAAGCATAGTCTCTAATGTGTTAAATATTTTTTTATCATCTTCATTAATAATATATGGTGAGTTCATTAACAGAACCGGAATGTCGTTTTCCTCTGCCAGTTCTAATATTTTCAAAAAATAGTTTTTAGTTTTTTTCTCTATCTCTTTGGTCTCTATAACTCCACTAACATCCGGTACTGTATACGTTTCCACTTCAAATAATGGGCGGTATCCCTTATCATCTTTCCTTGCAACAAAAAATTCGTTCAAATCACTGTATGATATTTCCCATATTCTATCTTTATAGGTAGGAAAACCAATGAGATGACGCATAATTTCTTTCGTTTCATTCGGATTTTCCAGACTCTCTAGGATTGACTCTATCTTATGAATAGAAAAACGCATTCCATATGTATTTTTGACTACCTTACTTTCTTTTGAATACTCAAAGCCTTCTGTCAGGCGAAACACATCTAAAACAATCAATTTCGGCTGCTGGTACTTTAATGAATCACGCAGCACATAGTATGTATTCCACATTGGCTGCATGCTTCCGGCTAAATCATAAGCAGCAATTCCATAGTTCTCATATAAAATGGCCGGATTAATATTGGCAAATACATGAGAGGAACCCATGCACAGCACATCGATTGTACCTGCGGGCTGTTTATAATACCCCTGCATTTGAGGAATACCATCTTCCTGTTTGAATATAAATATTGAATTTACGATTGTAAAAAGCAGACAGAAAACAAGCAAAAATGTCACTGCTTTTACCAAATTTTTGTTCATAATTACTTTCACTATCTTTCTAAGTATTTTACCATTTCATTATAATATTTTTATTATATCTAAAAAAAGAAGACAGTGCAACTATTGTTGCACTGTCAATATATATACTTGTTAAATTTTATACTTCAAACATTAACTCCGCATATGAAGGCAGCGGCCATATTTCATGATCCACCAATAATTCCAGCGCATCAGCAGGTGTTCGCAGCCCCTCCATTGCAGCTAAAATAGTGTCTTTATAGTAGAATGCCTGTTCCTTCACATCATTCATTTGCTGTGCCTGTGCTGAAACTTTTTCCAGATTTACAAGTGCCTGCTGCATCGCTTTTAAGTTCTTTGATACTTCACTCAGTAAATCAACTTGAACGGATGCGTCCGCTCCTGCATCTCTTACTAAAATGATTGTCTCTGCAAGCTCCTTCGTATATTTTACAGTTGCCGGTATTAACTGTTTGCTGGCAATATCTATCATTGACAACGCTTCAATATTAATTGTTTTAGCGTATGTCTCAAAAAGTACTTCTTCCCGCGACTCCAGCTCAGCTTTTGTAAATATTTTAAACTTTTCAAATAATTTAACAGCCTTATCTGTTGTCAGTGTTTCCACTGCCTCTAACATGGAATTAATGTTAGGAAGACCTCTTCTTTCTGCTTCTTGAACCCATTCATCAGAATATCCATTGCCGTTAAATATAATTCTCTGGTGATCTGTTAAATACTCTTTTATTAAATCATGCACTGCCAACTCAAAATCAGCAGCCTTTTCTAAATGGTCTGCCGCCTCACAAAACGCTTCAGCAACAATTGCATTTAAAGTAGTATTGGGGCTGGCTACTGAGTCCGATGAGCCAACCATGCGGAATTCAAATTTATTTCCGGTAAAAGCAAACGGTGATGTTCTGTTACGGTCAGTTGCATCCTTCATTAAATCAGGCAGAGTTGATACACCTGTCTTTAGTCTTTCACTCTCCAGGCATTTCTTCGCTTCCCCTGTTTCAACAAGCTGCTTAACAACATCTTCAAGCTGATCGCCAAGAAAGACCGAAATAATTGCAGGAGGTGCTTCATTTGCACCAAGTCTGTGGTCATTACCTGCTGTAGCAACCGAGATACGAAGCAAATCTTGATAATCGTCCACAGCCTTAATTA
>CAYPIB010000056.1:0-2349 GCA_964410675.1 uncultured Roseburia sp. | reverse complement strand
CCAACATCAGATGCACTTTGTCTCAGTAAATCGGCATGGATATCAACTGCTTTTAATATACAAGCAAGTACTAATAAAAATTGAATATTTTCATTTGGCGTTTCACCCGGCTCAAGCAGGTTGATGCCGTTATCCGTTGTAATTGACCAGTTATTATGCTTACCGGAACCATTGACACCAGCAAACGGTTTTTCATGAAGCAGACACCTCATACCGTGATTTTCTGCAACTCTTTTCATAGTTTCCATTACTATTTGATTATGATCTACTGCAATATTTGCAGTTTCATAAATCGGTGCCAGCTCATGCTGTGCCGGAGCAACTTCGTTATGCTGAGTTTTTGCTGTTACACCCAGTTTCCAGAGTTCCACATTTAAGTCTTTCATATATGCGCCAATACGTTCTCTGATAACTCCAAAATAATGATCTTCCATCTCCTGGCCTTTTGGAGCCGGAGCACCAAACAACGTACGGCCCGAGAAAATTATATCTTTTCTTTTTAAATACTTTTCTCTGTCAATAAGGAAATATTCCTGTTCCGCACCAACCGATGCTGTAATTTTCGTAGCTTCATAATTGCCGAATAATTTAACAATACGCAGCGCCTGGTTACTGAGTGCCTCCATTGACCTAAGAAGCGGAGTCTTCTTATCAAGTGCCTCTCCTGTATAGGAACAGAATGCCGTCGGAATACATAGTGTGACTCCCGCACCGGATTCTTTCAAAAATGCCGGAGAAGTAATATCCCATGCAGTATACCCTCTTGCTTCAAATGTTGCCCTTAAACCGCCGGACGGAAAAGATGATGCATCCGGTTCTCCTTTGATTAACTCTTTACCGGAAAATTCCATCAGCATTTTGCCGTTTTCATCCGGATGAGTCACGAAAGAATCGTGTTTTTCAGCCGTTATGCCTGTCAGCGGCTGAAACCAGTGAGTATAATGCGTAGCACCGTTTTCAACGGCCCATTGCTTCATTGCTTTCGCCACAACGTCCGCAGCCTCAGAAGAAAGCTCTCCGCCAAAATCAATGACACGCTTCACTTCTTTGTATACATTTTTAGGTAACCTTTCTCTCATTTTATCAAGAGTGAAAACATCTTTCGCAAAAATTTCTTCAACGTTTAAAATTTCGTTCATCTTTTTCATCCTTTCCTAATTGAATGACAGCATCCACCAGATTGTTTTTATATATGATAGGAAATAGGACTTTCCTATCATATAAAAAAACGTCCCAAAACAATGTGTTTGGAACGTCCTCGTTCAAGTTAGCCTATTCAATCCGAAGTTATCTTCGTCTTTTATAAGATACTCCAATTTATTATAAAATGCAAGTAAAAAAATAAATTTTTTTGATTTTTTTCACTTAGAATAAACAGGAGGACTTTTGTCTTACTATTTTTTACATATTGTACAATACACCCATCCGAGTGGTCAACCCACTTTGTCCGACTTATCCTTTATGCGCAGCAAATCATGAACTTCTGCCTTCCCGGACAATGTAACATAGACAATCTGCTTAGAATGCGGGCAGCTCTCGATTATCTCGCCTTCTTCATTTTTCATGGAAGCTACATGCACACAGATGTTGCTCCCATCCGGTTTCATAATTTCGATATCGTCTCCGATGCAAAATTTGTTGCGCTGGGTAATGCGGACAGTATTTTCATTTACTTCTTCCACAATTCCCAAATAAATATACTCATTTATATACGTGTTATTATTATAAATTTGTGTATTTTCATCCGGTTTACCAAAATAAAATCCGGTCGTAAACTGGCGGTAGGTACACTTTGAAATTTCCTCCAAGTACCAGTCCATATTTTTCTCATAGGTTTCTCTGCTTTCAAAAAAATCATCAATTGCTTTACGATACGTTCTAGCGACAGTTGCAACATAAAGCGCTGTTTTCATTCTTCCTTCTATTTTAAGGCTGTCAATTCCGGCCGCCGCCATCTCAGGAATATGACCAATCATGCACAAATCTTTGGAATTAAAAATATAGGTTCCTCTTTCATTTTCATAGACAGGTAAATACTCACCCGGACGCTTTTCCTCAACTACTGCATACTTCCATCTGCATGGATGGGTGCAGGCGCCTTGGTTTGCATCCCTGCCGGTAAAATAATTGCTAAGCAGACAACGCCCCGAGTATGAAATACACATTGCACCATGAATAAAGCTTTCAATCTCCATATCTTCCGGTATTTGATCCCTGATTTCCCTAATTTCAGCAAGAGACAATTCTCTGGCTGAAACAACACGGCGTATCCCTTGCTCGTACCAAAAACGGTATGTCATATAATTTGTGTTATTTGCCTGCGTAGAAACATGAATCTCGATTTCCGGA
>CAYPIB010000055.1:0-17474 GCA_964410675.1 uncultured Roseburia sp. | reverse complement strand
CAGTTAACAGGAGATATGCCATTAGTACTTCACGGTGGTACTGGTATTTCATCTGATATGATTAAGAAAGCGATTTCTTTAGGAGTTGCAAAGATTAATGTAAATACAGAGTGCCAGTTAACTTTCGCAGCAGCTACTCGTGAATATATCGAAGCCGGAAAAGATAAAGAAGGTAAGGGCTATGATCCACGTAAATTATTAGCTCCGGGTGCAGCAGCTATTAAAGAAACTGTGAAAGAAAAAATTGAATTATTTGGTTCAGCTAATAAAGCTTAATAATAATTGAATATAATAAAAGTGCCATTCTGATGATTGGCACTTTTTTTGTTTAAAAAGGGAGGAAGCCAGATAATCAATATTATCTGGCTTTTATTATGAAAAAGTTATTGAAAGTTATCTTATTAGCTTTTAAACTTATCTTATAATCATAGTATATGGTAAAGAAATGGCTAAATAATGATGTGAAAATTAAAAGTTTTTAAATTAAATATGAATAAAAGATGAACAAAAAGTACTATATTTTTTCTGGCTCATCATAATCTATACCAAAGGTATCTACCGTGATAGAAGCAATTTTTTGTTCCTCCAAGGGTTTGTCAGAAAAATCAGTTTTTGTTTCTGCAATTTTATTAACAACATCCATTCCTTCGGTAATCTTTCCAAATGCAGCGTAAGAACCGTCCAGATGAGGAGAGGTTTTATGCATAATAAAGAACTGACTTCCAGCAGAGTCCGGAGCCATAGATCTTGCCATAGAAAGAACGCCTTCGGTATGTGCCAAATTGTTTTCGAAGCCATTTGCGTTAAATTCGCCTTTTATACTATAGCCTGGTCCTCCCATGCCGCTTCCGTTTGGACAGCCTCCTTGGAGCATAAACCCCTTTATAACACGGTGAAAAATTAATCCGTTATAAAATTCCTTTTTAATCAAACTAATAAAATTGTTTACCGATACAGGTGCAATTTCTGGATATAATTCTGCTTTCATAATATCACCATTGCCCATAGTTATTGTAATGACTGGATTTTGTGCCATATTCATTCCTCCTGGATTTAAATAATTTTTTGTGCAACCATAAATTTACGCACATATTGACATTCTAAAGGAAAAACTGCTTTATGACAAGGAAAATATAGGAGAAATACGATGTTTATGATAAAATAACAATATGGTTAAAAAAATAATTATTGCATTGAGTGATATCGTGCCCAAAAAAGAAATAAATAATTTTATATATGAGATGAGAAAACAGGCATCCTTTAAACTGGTCATAGAGGAAGTAAAACGGCACGATGATATGGCGTTTTATTTTACTATGAATACTTTAGTCATAACAGATAAAGAAGAGGCATATAAAAGGGCTTGCCATAAAAACTTACCGGTTTTGATATACTTTCATAACAGTTCCAAGTATACAAGCGGCAATGTTCCGTCTTTTCCGAATGCGCATTTTGGTATCACAACTTTAAATGGAATTGATGCAGCCTTCCTGCAGCGAGTGTATCAAAGGTATTACAATATTCCGTGGCATATTTTAGATACAAAAAGATGCAGCATCAGAGAAATGACAGTAAAAGATTTAGAAGGGCTTTATCAGATTTATAGTGAGCCATCGATTACAGAATACATGGAGAACTTATATGAAAACAGGCAAAAAGAGGAGGAGTATACAAGGGCCTATATACAAGAGCACTATCGATATTATGGATATGGATTATGGATTATATTTGATAAGCATACGGGCTCTATGATTGGAAGAGCCGGAATTACAAATAGAGACGGGTTTGAACAGCCAGAACTTGGCTATATGATTTCTAAGCCATTTCAGGGAAAAGGATATGCATACGAAGTTTGCAAGGCCATCTTAGAATATTGTAAAGCAGAATTAGAGATTTATGACTTGAATGCCTTTGTAGAGGAAAGAAATTTAGTCTCCATACATTTATTGAAAAAATTAGGTTTTACTTTGAAGGGTGAAATAAGATTAAATGAATTGCCATTGATTCAATATATATACAACGGGCGAAACAATGAGGAGGTGTAGTTGACCGGTTGATTTTTGAATGATATAATAAAGAATATTTTTAAACTAAGAATTATACATACATGAGAAGAACAGGGTGACATTATGAGAAAAAGACAAGGCAGCTTATATGTGTCTTTATTATTTATTACCTTAATCCCATCCGTAGTTTTAGGCATTTTGATTGCAGCGTTCCTCTCTCAAAATTATAAAGATAATCTTGAATTAGAGGTAGAGGAAGGCCTGCGGAATTTGACGGTTTCTATTATGGAAACATATGATGTTGCATATCCGGGAGAATATGCGGTCAATGAATTGGGATATGTCGTAAAAGGAGATTTCTTATTTTTAAATGACTTTACTATTTTAGATAATATTAAACGTAAGTCAAATGTTGAAATTTCTGTTATTTATGACAATGTAAGAGTAATTACGACTCTGCGTGATATGAATGGAGAGCGTATTAATGGGACTGAAGTAGCGAGTCATATATCAAAAGAAATACTGGAAAATGGAAAAGAATATTTTTCAAATGATTTAACGATATCGGGAAAAAATTATTATGGCTATTATATGCCACTGAAGAATGATGATGGAAAAGCAATTGGAATGCTTTTTGTAGGTAAATCAAGTGCTGATGTCAAGGAAAGAGTAAATCAAGGAATCAAGCAGATTGTTTTAATAGTTTTTGTTATTTTATGTGTAGGCGGTATTTTAAGTATTGTATTTACGACTAAGATTGTGCGTGCGATCCAGTCAATGATGGAATTTTTACGAAGGGTTGCAACAGGGGACTTAAAAGCATCACAAAAAAAGGAGCTTTTAGAGCGTAATGATGAAATAGGTGAGATGGGCAGACTGACATTAGATGTACAGCGTTCGTTACGATATTTAATTGAAAGGGATGGGCTGACTAATCTGTATAATCGTAGAAGCGGTGAGAAGAAGCTTCGGGAGATTACAGAACAGGCATTATTACATAATAATAAATTTACAGTTGCTATAGCAGATATAGACTTTTTTAAAAAATTCAATGATGAGCATGGACATGAATGTGGTGATTTAGTTTTAAAAAAAGTTGCGGAGCAATTTTTAAATCTGTTTAAAGACAGAAAGGGCTATGCAGCCCGTTGGGGTGGTGAAGAGTTCTTGCTTGTGTTTAACAATATGACACTTGACCAGGCACGAGAATGCTGCGAACAGCTTATTTCCCGCATTAGACAAACAGTATTGCAATATGATAGCAAAGAAGTGTATATCACCGTTACAATTGGTGTGGCGCAGTACATGCTGGAAGAAAGTATGGACGCTCTTGTAAAGCGTGCGGATGATAAATTATATGTCGGAAAATCAAATGGAAGAGATCAGGTAGTTATTTAATCAACACCTGATTTCTTTTATTTATTCAAAAAGTTGACATGTTTACTTATAAAATTTTTATTGATTTTACACCTGAAAGTGGTATGATGTAAGATGGTATTTGTTAAAATACAGATAAAGGAGAAATTAAATGCAAGAATATAGTTTTATTTTAGACTTAGCATTAATCTTTCTTAGTACTAAAATATTGGGTTTGTTGACTAAGAAATTCCGTATGCCTCAAGTAGTAGGAGCACTTTTAGCAGGGCTTCTTATGGGACCGGCTATGTTTGGATTAATAAAGAGCACTGAATTTATTAAAGAGACTGCTGAAATCGGAGTCATTGTATTAATGTTTACAGCAGGTATGGAGACCGACATTAAGGAATTAAAAAAGAGTGGTAAGGCATCTTTTATTATCGCCTTAATCGGTGTTATAGTACCTTTAATTGGAGGCTATTTTGTTGCAGCTGTGTTTAATAAACCAGGGATTATTGATTCGGATGCAACAAGTAAAATATTTCTTCAAAATATATTTATCGGCGTCATATTAACGGCAACTTCGGTCAGCATTACGGTAGAAACGCTTAAGGAAATGGGGAAATTAAAAACTCGTTCCGGCAATGCGATTTTAGGAGCGGCAATTATTGATGATATATTGGGGATTATTGCATTGACGGTAATTACAAGCATGACAGATGCAACAGTAAAAATTGGTGTAGTACTTCTGAAAATAGTGCTGTTTTTTGTATTCGCGACAATTGCAGGTGTTTTATTCTACAAATTATATATGAAATGGAGTTCAAATGTCAGAGGCATGCATAGACACGTTATTGCAGGATTTGTTTTCTGCCTTCTCATGTCTTACGTTTCTGAACGTTTCTTTGGCGTAGCGGATATTACAGGTGCTTATATAGCGGGTGTTATATTATCTATGACTCCTAAAAACACCTATCTGGCATCTAAATTTGATGTCCTGTCCTATTTGTATTTATCACCGGTCTTTTTTGCAAGTATCGGACTGCAGGTTGAGCTTCCCAAAATGAATAAAATAATTATTGGATTTGCAATTATGCTTACATTGGCAGCGGTAATTAGTAAAATTATTGGCTGTGGTTTAGCGGCAAAGCTGTGTGGCTATAAAAATTATCAATGTGCGAGAATAGGTGTCGGTATGATCAGCCGTGGTGAAGTCGCACTTATTATAGCAAGTAAAGGAACTGCAATGGGGCTGATCGGTACGGCATTTTTAGGTCCGGTTGTAATTGTTGTAGTGATTACTACTATTATTACACCGATTTTATTAAAATTTGTCTTTCGCTTTGGACCACCTGGTACACCGACTATTCCGGAGGGAGAAGGCTTTTCTGTTAGTTATGAGCAATTAGAAAAATATCGTAGTGAAGAAAAATAATCCCAATGTTATTTAATAAACGACAATAACTTATATGAATTGATGAGACAAAGACAAGAGTAATAATAAAGCAAAAATAGTAAACAAATTTAACTGAAAATATGTTATGATAAACTTTAGTAATAAAGGTAATAAAGATTTTAAAATGTAGTATTTTATTAGGGGGAAAGATTATTGAAAAAGAGATTATTGGCAGTACTTCTAAGTGCTGTTATAGCAGCTTCCTTATTTACAGGGTGTGGAAATAAGGAGGATACAGTTATAAAAAGCACTGGAAACTTAATCGGTGTGGCAATGCCGACAAAGGATTTACAGCGGTGGAATCAAGACGGTGATAATATAAAAAAGGATTTGGAGGCTGCAGGATATGAGGTTGATATCCAGTATGCCAGCTCAGACATACCGACTCAAATAGAACAAATTGAAAGCATGATAGCAAATGGTTGTAAAGTTTTAGTTATTGCCTCTATTAATGGTGACTCACTTGGCAATGTTTTGGCAGAGGCTAAGGAAAAGAATATTCCTGTTATTGCATATGACAGGCTGATTATGGATACGGATGCAGTTTCTTATTATGTAACATATGACAACTACATGGTTGGCAGGCTTCAAGGGGAATACATAAAAAATAAATTAAACCTTGATGAGAATGAAAGAACCTTTTACATGGAAATTTTTGGCGGAGATGAAAGTGACAATAATACAAAGTTTTTTTATAATGGTGCGGTGGAAGTACTGCAGCCTTACCTTGATCGCGGGAAGCTTGTAATAAAGTCAGGACAAAAGGATTTAGCGATGGTAACAACAGCTAATTGGAGAACGGATGCAGCGCAATCCAGAATGGACAATATTTTGCATTCTTTTTATTCAGATGGCTCCGTGCTGGATGCAGTTCTTTGTGGCAATGATGCTACGGCATTAGGTGTTATCAATGCACTAGAAGAAGATTATACCGGAAACTGGCCGGTAATAGTCGGGCAGGATTGCGATAAGGTCAATATTAAAAAAATTATTGAGAAAAAACAATCAATGAGTGTGTTTAAAGATACGCGCCATTTAGCACACAGGCTTGTTTTAATGGTTGATGCAATTATGAAGGATACGGAAGTTCCGGTCAATGATTTGACTACTTACCACAATGGAGTTTCATTGATTCCGTCATATCTTTGCACGCCGGATACAGTTACTAATGAAAACTATATTGAATTATTAGTGGATTCTGGCTATTATACAAAAGAGGATATTGAGTAAATAGCTTATCAAAAGTGGAAAGGGAGAAAAAGATGGATAACAACAATCAATATTACACAAGCGGAGATGAGAAAAAAACAAGTGGTTTGGCAGTGGCAGCTTTAATACTAGGCATTCTTTCGATTTTAGTTGGATGCTGTGTAGTTCCGGGTATTATAATGGGAATTATTAGTATTGTACTGGCTATTGTGTCAAGAAAGGATACCAATGGGGTTCTGTCCGCCATGGCAATTATTGCTATTATTTGTTCGGCAGTGGGAATTATAGGAAGCATTCTATCGTTAATGATTTACATACTGGGAGATTCAGTGTTAAACAGTAGTTCACTTGGCATTATTTAATCTGAAATAGAAAGGGCTGTCAATTTGGCAGCTCTTTCCTTTCATATACAAAATCATTCTTGTATATAGGAGAAAAAATGAAGAATCTGAAACACAATGACAATAAAGTAGAATTATTTTTATATAAGATGGGGTGGATTTGTGGTATCGCCGCCATTTTACTTTTTTTAGTATATAAAATGTTCGACAGGCAGGGTATCTTATTATTTTCCCCTTGTGTCTGGTTTCATATCATAGGCTTTTACTGCCCGGGATGCGGGGGTACAAGAGCGGTCAGTGAGCTTCTCAAAGGAAATCTATTAAAAAGCTTTTATTATCATCCATTTGTGCCTTTGGCAGCAATATTAATATTAGTTTTTATGGCGAGCTGGACAGTTTACTATCTTTCAAGGAAAAAAATTAAAGGTTTGAAATTTAGAAATTGGTATTTATATATTGGGTTAGCCATCGTTATTATACAGTGGATCGTTAAAAATATTTTGTTATTTACAAGTGAATTTAAATTAATGTAGCCGGCAATTTGTAGAGAATTGTCGGTTTTTTGATTTTTTTGTCGAAATTTTCGTAAATTTTAGTAAAAAGTAACTATACAAACTGCATAAGTTTGGCAATTATTACGCATTGATATTTGTGCAATTTAGATCTATATTGAAGTAAGTGGTAGATTTAGTTTGATGAAAAGAATAAGATAGAAAGGAGGGGGGAGTTTTTTGTTACATCTGCCACAAGAAAATAGAAGTTTTAGTTACTATATAATATTGTAAAAAAGAAAATGAGAGGGAAATGAAGATGTTATTTAAAAAAATTTTTAAAGATAACAAATTAGCTAAGAGACTGTTAGCTCTTGCCGCAGCCGCAGTCATGTTTGTAAGCCCATTGGGTGGACAGGCAGCTGTTGATGCGTCGCCAGCCGCAGCAAATTCGGCTTCAAGTTATGGACTAGCTCAAAACATTGAAGATGGTACCATACTTCATGCATGGTGCTGGTCGTTTAATACAATTAAAGACAATATGAAAAATATTGCGGATGCAGGTTATACAAGCGTCCAGACATGTCCGATTAATGAGGTTATAGTCGGCAATGGCGGTGATTTGAAATTCACAGAACAATGGTTTTTCCATTATCAGCCAACTGATTATAAAATAGGTAATTATCAGTTTGGTACAGAGGCTCAGTTTAAGGCTATGTGTGATGAGGCTGATAAATATGGCATTAAAATTATTGTCGATGTTGTCGCAAATCACTGTACCAGTGATTATAATGCAATATCCTCTAATATAAGGAATATTCCTAATTTTCATCATTATAATGGAGTAATTGATCCTTATAAAGATTATGACACTGATAATAGATATGCTATTACACAAAAAAATTTATTGAATTTATGCGATAATAATACTCAAAATCCGGCAGTTCAAAATTATATTAAGAACTTTTTAGTTAAATGTGTTCAGCTGGGAGCTGACGGCTTCCGTTATGATGCGGCTAAGCATATTGAACTGCCGAGTGATGGCAGCTTTGGCAGTAATTTTTGGCCTAATATTATAAGCAACGGAGCAAAGTTCCAATATGGAGAAGTATTACAGGATTCATTTTCAAGAGAAAGTTTGTATGCACAATATATGAGTGTGACTGCATCCTCATATGGCTATAAGATCAGAAATTTAATTGGTCAAAATAATCTTTCCACAAGCTCTGTCATGGGATATGAAATTGGCGTACCAACAAACAAAATCGTTACATGGGTAGAGTCTCATGATAACTATGCGAATGATGTAGGAAATCATGACAGTTCACAGTGGATGAATGATGAACAGCTGAAATTGGCATGGGCAGTTGTTGCAGCAAGAGGAGAAGGAACACCGTTATTCTTTAGCCGGCCTGTTGGCGGCGGCGGTAATTCTTGGGACTGCAGATTCCCGGAGAAAACTAAGATTGGGGATCGCGGCAGTGACTTATTTATGGATGATGAAGTAGCGGCTGTAAACCATTTCCGTAATGCAATGGCTGGTGAAAGTGAATATCTTCGCAATCCCAATAATGATAATAGAGTACTTATGATTGAGCGCGGTACAAAGGGTGTTGTTATTGTTAATATGACTAACGGTAACTATAATCTTTCATCCGCAACAAAGTTAGAAAATGGTACATATACGAATCAGACAGAAAATAATAATCAGTTTACAGTATCCAATGGTAAAATAAGCGGTACACTTCCGGGGCGTTCTGTTGTAGTTCTTTCTAAAGATAATGGTCCAATTATTATTAATGAAATAACGATTTCATTTGAGAAACCAAGCACATGGGGAAGTAATATTAATGCATATATTTACGAAGAAAGCGGTTCAAGCGTAAAGGAATTGGTAAAATGGCCGGGTAAGGAGATGAAAGCAGATGCAGATGGAATTTATACATTAACATATGATAATTCTTATAAAAATCCGCTTGTAGTTTTCAATGATGGCACCAATCAGTCTCCAGGTGTAAACCTTAAAGGCTATGAAGTTACAAATGATGCTTTTTATAACTTAAGTGGTTTAGTAACAAGACCGGATGCCCCTAGTGCTCCTACAGCTGCTGAAATAACAGAAACAACCATTGTATTAAATAAAATTGCCGGTGCAGAGTACAAAATGGATGGCGGAAGCTGGCAGACATCAAATACCTTTACTGGATTGAAAGCTAAGACAGAATATAAATTCTATGCAAGATATGCAAAAACAAGTTCGGCTATTGCTTCTAAAGCAAGTGAGGCAGCAGTGATTCGCACAATCGGTGCAGGTACTGATAATGAAATTACTATTTATTACAAAACAAATAATAGTACGGCTAATATTCACTATCAGGTTGGTAATGGGAACTGGACAACAGCTCCGGGTGCAGCTATGAGTAATTCTGAAGTTCCTGGCTATAAAGTTATTACATTAGATATGGGTAGCGAAACAGTGTTGACTGCATGTTTTAATGATGGAAGCGGAAACTGGGATAATAATAATTCAAAAAATTACACATTTAATGGTATTGATACCTATACAGTTGCTGATGGCAAGATTACGACAGGAGTACCTGTAGGCGGCGGCTCCACAGATGACAGCATTACAATATACTATTACACTGGATGGAGCAATCCAAACATTCACTATCAAATTGGAAACGGAGACTGGACAACATCACCAGGTACTTCCATGAACAATTCTGATAAGAATGGTTATAAGGTTATTACCATTGATATGGGAAGTGAAACAACAATGAAATGTTGCTTTAATGACGGAAATAACAATTGGGATAACAATAATGGCCAAGATTACTATTTTGGAAGCTTAGGTACCTATACAGTTAAGGATGGAAATATTAGTAAAAGTGCACCAAATTAATAATGATAAAATAAAAGTTAGATAATACAGAAACAGCCATGAAGAACCAATAAGGTTTTAATGGCTGTTTTCTATTTTAGTAAAATTATAATTACATTTATCAGATTAAATTTGGAATACTAAAATATTATTGAATAAATGTAAATGATTTGCTAGACTATAAAAATAAATGTATGGTTCGGTTGGAATAAATTAATATTACAAAAGAAAAAAGGAGAAATTATTATGGGAATGAAAAAGAAATTAAGAAACCTAATGACGGCTGTTATGGCGATGGTTATTTTAGTTAGTGCATTTGCTCCGTTACAAACGGAGGCTGAAACAGAGTCACGTATCAGACTTTATACATTTAATGTAGGGCGTGCAGATTGTCATATTATTGAGATTGCAGAAGGGGGTACTTCTAAATATGTACTAATTGATGCTGGTGCGAATTCAACATATGCTCCTAATATTATAAAGTTTATGACAAGTAAAAAAGTGACTAAATTTGAGTATGTAATATTAACACACTATGATAATGATCATATTACAGGATTAAATACAATTTTAAATACACCTATAAATGGAAAGGCAGTAACTGTTGGAAAGTATTTAAAAAGAGATTATGATACGATTAAAAGTAATCTCGAACAATATAAAAAAGACTATGGTTTTGCAATATTCACGCGTTATAATACAGTCAATAATATTATAAAAGGTAAAGAGGGAGCAAATTCTAGTAAGGTAGTTTCGCCTAGTAAAAGCAGTAATACAACATTTAAAATTGGTAATAATGTCACATTAACTTTTTTCAATCAAAAGGCTACTTATTTTAATACAATGCCTAAGGTGGATAGTACAGAACTTCAGCTTGCGAGCAATAATGATTCTTTGGTTTTTACCTTTAGCTTTAAGGATGATTCAGGTAAGACTCAAAGTATGCTGTTTACAGGAGACATTCGAGGCAGAGCAATAAGGTATTATAATAAAACGGCTGCAAGTGATTTCCAGGAAGGTGTTAAAAATTGTATTTATCTATCATATCCTCATCATGGTGTTTGGTTTCCAGGCTCAAATGATGCAGCATATATAGATGATAGAACAGCATTTTTTAGAAATTTTACTAATTCAGTATCGTTTGTATCAAATGATAATCCAAGTAACCCCAATTTTGATACAGTTAATATGAAAAGTTTAAAAAAGTATTATTGTACAAATAAACTGTCAGAAGCAGCGTACAAAGGAGAGACGGCATTAAAGTATACAGTTAATATGAAAACTGGTAATTATGGCATCCGTTCCTATCCAAATAATTTAATATTAGATTAATAAATTATTAAAGGAATTTCCATCCGAACCATACATAAAATCCTACATTTAACAAATAATAGAAATACAAGAAAAAATTGACGAAGGTTAAATGGAGGAGAAGCTACATGAAAGCTACAGGCATTGTAAGAAGGATTGATGATTTAGGAAGAATAGTCATCCCGAAGGAAATTAGGAGAACGCTCAGAATCAGAGAGTCGGATCCATTAGAAATATTTACTGACCGTGAAGGTGAGATAATTCTAAAAAAATATTCACCGATTGGTGAAATGACGGCATTTGCTAAGCAATATGCGGAGAGTCTTGCTCAAGTAGCGGGCAAAGCTGCTTTAATCGCTGATAGGGATCAGTTTATAGCGGTATCAGGCGGCTATCGAAGCTATTTTGGTAAGGCAGTAAGCAAAGAGCTTGAAGCAAAGGTAAACAATAGAGAAAACATATTAGCAGTACGCGGAGATAAAGGTTTTATTGCAATTGCACAGGACCAAGGTGAAGAATACGAGCAGCTTGCAGCAAGTCCGATTATTTGCGAAGGAGATGTAATTGGTGCTGTTATACTCATAGACAATGACAGTAAAAATAAAATGGGTGAGGTCGAAAAAAAATTAGTATTATCTGCAGCAGCATTTTTAGGCAGACAGATGGAACAGTAGGTTCATATGTTTTTGCCGAATAAAAAAGCTTCTTTCTAAAAGGTTTATAACTCTTTAGATAGAAGCTTTTGCTGTCAATTATTATTTGTGTAATTCGCCGTTTTTGTATCTGGCTACTAGGTTCTGGATACGATCACTTGAATTTAACAGTTCGCTAATGGATGTATCATGATTTAATGTATCTATAATATAAGCGATATACTTACTCATGTCACAATTAATGTAGTATGGCTTTTCTAATAACTCTGGTGTTTGATAAATAAGGTTTGTTGTAAGAATACTATCAAATAGACCTTTTTCGTATGCTTTGTCAAATTTTTCAAATCCGTTTGTAAAAAGCCCAAAGGTTGAAAACATAAAAATCCGATTTGCTTTTCTCTTTTTTAACTCTGAAGCAACATCTAACATACTATCGCCGGAGGAAATCATGTCATCAACAATAATCATATCCTTACCTTCGACGCTGCTGCCTAAAAATTCATGTGCAACGATAGGGTTGCGGCCATCAATAATTTGAGTGTAATCCCGTCTTTTATAGAACATACCCATATCAAGTCCAAGTACGTTGGCTATGTAAATAGCCCTGTTCATTCCACCCTCATCAGGACTGATTACCATCATATGGGAAGAATCAATCGTTAAATCAGACACATGGTTCAAGAGCCCTTTGATAAATTGATAAGCCGGCTGAATGGTTTCAAAGCCATGCAGCGGAATTGCGTTTTGTACACGAGGATCATGCGCATCAAACGTGAGAATGTTATCGACACCCATATGAACTAATTCTTGTAATGCCAAAGCACAGTCCAGTGATTCACGTGCGCTTCGCTTATGCTGTCTGCTCTCATAAAGAAATGGCATAATAACTGTAATGCGTCTTGCCTTTCCACCGACAGCAGCAATAATACGCTTTAAATCTTGATAATGATCATCGGGTGACATATGATTTTCATTGCCGCATAAGGAGTAGGTAAGGCTATAATTAGCAACATCTACAAGTAAGTATAAGTCATTACCGCGGACAGATTCTAAAATCATACCTTTTGCTTCACCGGAACCAAAACGCGGTACCTTTGCCTTTACAATATAAGAATCTCTGTGATAGCCGGAAAATGCAAGCCCATCCTTATGCTTACTTTCCCTTTTAGTTCTCCATTCTACGAGATACTTATCAACTTTGTCTCCCAGTTCCTTGCATCCCTCTAAAGGAATCATACCAAGTGATCCAAATGGTATTGATTCTAAGTTCTGCATGTCTTCACGTTTTCCCATGAAATTACTCCTCACTTTCTATTTGCCACTCTTTTTTTATGCATACGAATATCCGGACCAGACAGCTTATATAAATCAAAATGGCTTGTAATCCGGGAAAAAATTCTCTCTGAATAACGATGACTCAATTCTTCCAACGATAAATTAGTGGAAATAATCGTTGCATGCTTTCTTAAGTGTCTTTCATTGAGACATGTAAAAAAGCTGGAAGAAACAAAACTGCTCATAAGTTCTGTGCCTAGGTCATCTATAATTAATAAGTCACATTCAAATAAATCCTGATACAAATGATTTAACTCCTCTTTGCTGCGATAATCAAATGTATGATCAGCCAAACGTTCAAACAGTTTTGAAGAGCTGAAATAGATAACAGAATGTCCATTATCCATTAGTTCTTTTGCAATACAGCAAGACAATAAACTCTTACCAGTGCCTACTGTACCATAAAAAAACAAATTGTGGTAGTCTAAGTTAAAATTTTTTATAAAGTTTTTACTGCCGGCAGCAGCTTGCTCAAATCGCTTTAAATCATCACCAACATAATAATGACTCGTTAGCTTTGAAAAATTTTCTTCTCTGAGCATATCTTTTATATTTGACTGCTCATAAAGCAAATCAATGATGGACTGTTTAAAGCATTGACATTTCTGTCCTTCTATATATCCGGTATCCTTGCAAAGCGGACAATCATAAATCGGTTTCAGATAATCAGGAGGGAATCCGGCATTTTGTAACATGAACGTTCTCTGTAAAGAATAATTTTTGATTTGCTCGCTCAGACCATGTAGAGCACTTTTATCCCCTTCTAACATTCGTTTTGTTCTGGTAACGCAAAGAGAGGAGATAGAACGATCTATCTCCTGGTATTCGGGTACCTTTATTAAAACCTCCTCTAGACGTATGTCAACAAGGTGTCGGTTTCGATGTTGTTTTTTTTCATAGCCTCGCATGATCTCTTCATACTGTGCATTGGTAAGTGCCATAAAAACTCCTTAGTTACTTAAAATTTCTTTTTCCAAGCTATTAAAATCATAAGAATTTTGTTTAAAATCACGGAATTGAGAGCCGCTTGTTTTGGGAGCCCTGTTCATGGAAGGCCGCTCCGTAGTAAGAGCCTGCTCTTTTGTCGTAATACCTGCTTTACTCCAGTTGTTTAAAATACCATCGGCATACTGAAAGCGGTTTTTGTCAACAGCTAAAACTGCTTTGTCACAAGCGATTAAAACCATTTCCAAAGAAAACCCCATATCCTTTGTCCACTTACTAATAAAACCCGCTTCAGCGTTAGTAGGAGTGGAGGATTTGCCGAGAGCCTTCATAATAGTATAATTAAGCTTGTCATATTTATGGGCATGTGATTTTGCCTGATGAATATTAGTAATACCTTCCGCTGCCCAGTTTCTTGCAACTGTTTCTATGTAACGCATACTTTTATGATTATTTTCAACGCAATACTCAATTAAGAAATCCATTAGGTCTCTTGAAAACTCCAAATTATCATAAATGAAAAGAAGACTTTGGGTTTCTGTTGTAGAAAGCATTTTGCCCAAATATTGTTCGGCAATAAAGAGAATTTCTGAAAAAATGTCGTCATTTAAAAAGTCCTTTGGATTTGCCTTTGTAGTCTTTTTGGCGAGCGGTACGATTTCTGCTTTAAAAGTATTTTGCTTATCAACAACAGGGGGTTCTGCTTTTGGAACACTTGGCTCAGAGATTATGGATTCTTCTTTTGCTTCCGGTTCACAAATACGAACTCCGGTTAAGCTGCGGCTTTCATCATATTCTAATGAAAGAAGAAGCTTTTTCTCCCAATATTTTAAGGAACGAAGAATATCTCTTTCGGTATAGTTGAATTTATCTGCTATGTCAGAAATACTTGTGACTAAACCATCACTCATCATACGGATTAAATATAAATAGACTTTAATTTGAGCATCATTAGCATCAGCCATATATTGATCGATAAAAGAGTTAGATATGACCGTAGTATCTGTGTAACTGTCTTTATAAAGTTTTAACCGCCCCATGTAATTCACCTGTCTTTTTTTATTCTTAAATTAAATTTCAAAGTAAATATAATATAGCATAGTCTGAAAAAAAAGCAAGGGGAAAAATGTCTTGAAACCTTGTGTTTGCAGGCTTTCCCCAAGGTTAAAGGAATTGTGGAAAGTGTGGATAGAAAATTAAATAACTTATCGGTCAACCGTTTATTGTAAGAAGAACTGTGAAGAAATGCTCTGTTTTAAATTAGAGTTATGTAAACAAATTATCCACAATGAGAAAGGGGAAAAAAACACCTCTCAAATTGTGGATATTGTGGACAAGTTATTTGCCAAGAAGTTTTTCACCGATTTTTACAACATCTCCTGCACCCATAGTTATCAACAAGTCACTAGATTCACAATTTACTAATAAATAATTTTCTATCTCATCAAATGTTTCAAAATAATGACAATCAATATTCTGTTTTTTGATTTCTGTTAATAAATCTTTGGAAGTGATGCCAATTGTATTTTTTTCTCGTGCAGCATAAATATCAGTCAGGATAACATGGTCAGCGAGAGAAAGTGCTTCTGCAAATTCATGAAAGAATGCTTTTGTGCGTGTATAGGTATGTGGCTGAAATATACACCAAATAGAGTTATGGGGATATTTTACCGCGGTTGTTAATGTTGCTTTTATTTCGGTTGGGTGGTGGGCATAATCATCTATGATAGTAATATCGCCTAGTTTTCCTTTGAATTCAAAACGGCGTTCTGTTCCAATAAATGAGAATAAAGCATTTAACACAGTCTCACGCTTAATACCAATTAAATCAGAAAGAGCCATTGCCGCCATAGAATTGTAAATATTATGTTCGCCATTTACGCCTAAAGTAACGATACTTTGTATATCCTTACCTTTCGTATGTAATGTATAAGTAGGTCTGGCCAATTCATCATATCTGATATCGGTTGGATAATAGTCAAAATTTTCATTAAATCCATAAGTAATAATGCGGCATTTTAAGCCGTCTGTAATTTCTTCTATATGTGATATTTCACCATTTATAATTAAGATACCATCTTCGGGAATCAAAGAAGCAAATTTATGAAAGGACTGACGAATTTCTTCTACATTTTTGAAAAAATCCATGTGGTCTGCTTCTACATTTAGGATAAGACTTATTTTGGGAAAAAAATTTAGAAAACTGTTTGTATATTCACATGCCTCTGTAACAAAATAAGGAGAGGTGCCAACACGAATATTGCTGTCTATAGATTTTAGAATGCCGCCAATGGATAATGTAGGATCAACACCTGCTTTTAATAAGATTTCTGAAACCATGGAAGTTGTCGTTGTTTTTCCGTGAGTACCGCTGATTGCAATTGGAGTTTCATAATTTTGCATAATCTGACCCAATAATTCGGCACGGGTAATACAGGGAATTTTATTTGCTAAAGCTTCGATGAGCTCGGGGTTTTCTGGGTGTATAGCAGCTGTATAAACAACTAAATCAATATCTTGTGTAATATTTGCGGCACTTTGTCCATAAAATACATTAATTCCTTTATTTTCTAAAATAATGGTCAAATCAGACTTCTTTGAATCGGAACCACTAATGTGAAAGCCGCGGTCAAGAAGAATTTCGGCAAGACCACTCATGCTGATGCCGCCTATTCCTATAAAATGTACAGCTATAGGTTTTAAAAAATTGATGTGATACATGATTGCACTTCCTTCAATTATACTTTAAAATACATATATAATATATTTTATTATTTATAGTATATCTCACAAGTATAAAAAAATCCATTGGTATTTTGAAAGGGGAAGAACTAAAAATTATGTAGTAATTATTTCTATCTGTTTTCTGGTATTTTAGACAAAATTCACAGCGGCTAGGAAAAAAGTAATATGTTTTAAAAAGTTTAAAAAGGCATATTACACAATGAATACAAAGAGAAGAGAGGTGAAAATTGTACAAAAGCAACAATATACTAATAAATTAAATTAAATATATTTGTTAAAATTATTCACTTTGTGGTAAGGTTATGCTATAATAATAAAAAAAGAGGTTAAAACAAAATTACGGACGTAAGAGGTGAAGATATGGTTAAAAAAGAAATGATTGCTATGCTATTAGCAGGCGGACAAGGCAGCCGGCTTGGCGTTTTTACCGCTAAAGTTGCAAAACCGGCAGTGGCTTTCGGCGGCAAATACCGTATTATAGATTTTCCGCTTAGTAACTGTATTAATTCTGGGGTAGATACAGTGGGTGTTTTGACACAGTATCAGCCTCTTAGATTAAATACCCATATCGGAATAGGAATTCCGTGGGATCTGGATCGTAATATCGGTGGTGTTACAGTACTTCCGCCGTATGAAAAAAGCACAAACAGTGAGTGGTATACAGGCACTGCAAATGCTATCTATCAGAATATTGATTATATGGACAGCTTTAATCCAGATTATGTACTGATTTTATCAGGGG
>CAYPIB010000054.1:0-17535 GCA_964410675.1 uncultured Roseburia sp. | reverse complement strand
AAATTGTGCAAGTGCAAATCAGCCGCTCTCATAAGGCCGGTAATTTTCATCTCATGCAAGCAGAGAATCCTGTATTTATTTATTCTTTTAATTTTAGTAAAGGAGTTCAAAATGAAGATTCCTAGAATTATGATAGCTGCAACGGGCAGCGGCAGCGGAAAAACAATGATAACCTGTGCTCTTTTACAAACTCTTAAAGATATAGGAAAAAAGGCAGCTGCTTTTAAGTGCGGATCAGATTATATCGACCCCATGTTTCATAAAAAGGTTCTCGGGATACCTTCTAAAAATTTGGACACTTTTTTTACAGATATTGATTTAACAAAAGCACTTTTTTTGGAGGATGCCGAAGGAAAAGATATTTCAGTTATGGAAGGAGTCATGGGGCTTTATGACGGTCTTTTAGGAATTTATGAGGAAGCCTCTTCTTATGAGCTGGCAAAGGTGACAAAGACTCCGATTATTCTTGTGATCAATGCGCATGGGATGGGCCGCTCTATCATACCGGTTATTGCAGGATTTTTACAATTTGACAAAGAGCATTTAATAAAGGGAGTCATTTTAAATCGTATAAATCCCATGTTTTATAAAAAAATAAAGCCGGAGATTGAATCATGTCTGCCTATTAAAGTTATTGGCGGCTTACCCCACAAAGAAGAATTAACCATTGAAAGCAGGCACTTGGGACTGACATTTCCGGAAAAAACAGATAAACTGCAGACTCTAATTATGGCAGCTGCAGAAATAGTAAAAGAGTTTGTTGACATTAACTTACTCGTTAAAATTGCAAAAGATGCACAAGAGCTTACATGCTCAATTCGCCTGGAAGAAAAGGCAGATGTGGTTGAAAAGCAAAGGGTACGGCTTGGTATTGCGATGGATGAAGCATTTTGCTTTTTTTATGAAGATAATTTACGGCTCTTGCAGAGAATGGGAGCCAAGCTGATTCCTTTTTCCCCCATTCATGATCAAAAATTGCCGGATGGAATTAGCGGCCTCATATTAGGAGGGGGATACCCAGAGCTATATGCCGGGCATTTAAGTGAAAATGCTCGGATGAAAAAGGCAATTACCGCTGCAATAGAAAAGGGCATGCCATCAATTGCGGAATGCGGCGGTTTCCTGTATCTGCATGATGAAATGAAAGATATGGAAGGAAGGGCATATAAAATGGCGGGAGTTATCCGTGGCAAATGTCAGTATATCGGTAAGCTTGTGCGGTTCGGATATATCGAGATAAAGGAAAAAGAAGCTGTTTTTTTAAAAGCCTTTCAATCAATTAAAGGCCATGAATTTCACTATTATGACAGTACAAAAAATGGCCAAGCCTGTGTTGCCCAAAAGCCGCAATCCGACAGAAGCTGGGAATGTGTTCATGCATCAGTAAATGCCTGGTGGGGGTTTCCGCATTTATATTATTACTCCAATCCTCAATATGCAGCTCATTTTATAGAAAGGGCAGTAAAATATGAAAAGTAAGAGATGCCCGATTGATGAATATGCATACCGTTCGAGGTTAAAGAAATGGAATGCTTCTTATAAGGTTGTGTTTGCAATGACAGCGCTGATAACATCCGCAGCACTTAATTCCATCCATATTTCTCTTATGACAGTGGTTTTTATGGGCGCTTTATCCTGTATATTTGGGAAGATTAGATTAGGTGATTATTTTAGACTTTTACTAATACCGGTCGGTTTTATTCTTTTAAGCGGTGTTGCTATTCTAGTGCAATTTGGCAGTGGAGCAGGCAGTTTTGTGAGTATTCCAATATTTTCAACACATCTTTATACTACAAAGGATAGTATTGAAACTTCCCTTTTATTGGGAAGTAAAGCTTTGGGAGCGGTAAGCTGTCTTTATATGCTGACATTATCTACACCGATGGGCGAGATTCTTACTGTCCTTCGTAAAGTCCATGTGCCGCAAATTGTGCTGGAGCTGATGCATTTTATTTACCGCTATATTTTTATATTATATGAAATAAATCATGCACAAAAGGATGCCGTAAAAGCAAGACTGGGCTATTGTGACAGAAAAACTGCAATTTCTACCTTTGGAAAGGAAATGGCCAATCTTTTGCTCCTATCTATGCGCAGGGCAGATCTGTATTATGATGCCTTAGAATCCAGAGGTTATGAGGGAAATTGCTTATTTTATGAGGAAAAAAGAAAATTGACAAGTGTTCAGCTTATGTGGGGAGCAGTATATATAGTTTTATTATTCCTTATAAAATAAAAATATATTAGACGTTTGTGAACCGCCATCCAGAAATAAGATTCGCATTTGCCTTAATTTATTACGAGGAGTAAGGAAATGAAAGATAAGATATTAGAAATTAGGAACCTGTCATTTTCCTATGAACAAGGAAAATATGTGTTGGATCATATTTCTATTGCTATACATAAAAATGAGAAAATAGCCGTTTTGGGAGCAAATGGAGCGGGAAAGTCAACGTTCTTTTTGAACTTAAATGGTGTCAGAGAACCTGATGCAGGAGAAATTTTCTTGCATGGAGAAAAAATTGGAAAGAAAACTAGAAATAATCTTAGAAAAAGTGTCGGAATTGTATTTCAAGATGCCGACAGTCAAATGATTGCGTCAACCGTAAAGGCTGAAATTGCTTTTGGTCCTTTGAATATGAAGCTTTCCGGACATGAGGTTGAAACTAGGACAGAGCAAGCAATAAATAGGTTAAATTTACAAAAGCTGGCAGAACGACCGCCGCATTACTTAAGCGGTGGTGAGAAAAAGAGAGTTACGATTGCGGATATTATAGCAATGGAAGCAGAAATTATTGTCTTTGATGAACCGATGGCATCTTTAGATCCTGCACATGCAGCACTGTTAGAGAATATTTTATGTGCACTGGAAGAGGAAGGAAAAACGATACTTTTATCGACTCATGATGTCGATTTTGCCTATCGGTTTGCAAATCGACTGTTAATTTTTCATGAAGGAAAGCTTCTGGCAGATGGTAAGCCTGAGCATATCTTTGTGCAGGAGGAGCTGCTAAAAAAATCAAATTTAGAGAAACCGCAGCTAATACAGTTTTATGAATTGCTGACCCAAAAGAAAATATTAGATAATGCCGCACCATATCCTAAAACTCTGGCGGAGCTAGAAAATTTTTTGTAAAATATGCAGTTATCGTAGACAGAAAGCATGCACTGTCAGACGTTAACAATAGAAAAAAGGAGAGTAAAAATGACAAAGAAACAAACAAAAGCAATTGCAATGATAGCAGTTGTATCAGTAATTTTGAGTATTACAACAAATGCAAATGCTATGCATATTATGGAGGGATATTTATCGCCGAAATTTAGTATTGCATGGGGAGTTTTATGTATTCCATTTTTAGTGGGAGGATTTTTATCCATTCAAAAGAAATTAGCCGAAAGCAGAAGAAATATTACAATACTTGCCATGGCAGGTGCTTTCATTTTTGTATTATCATCACTAAAAATTCCATCGGTAACAGGAAGCTGTTCGCATATGACAGGAACAGGACTGGGAGCAATTTTATTTGGTCCGTTTGCAGTTAGTATTCTTGGCGTTATTGTATTGTTGTTTCAGGCAATTTTGTTAGCTCATGGCGGCATTACGACAATGGGAGCTAATACCTTTTCAATGGCAATTGCAGGTCCTTTTTTAACCTTTGGAATATATAAGCTTTGCCAGAAGTTAAAAGTCAACAAATTTGTATCCATCTTTATTGCCGCATTTTTAGGTGATATTTTTACTTATTGTGTCACGAGTTTTCAGTTAGCAATGGCTTACCCGTCACTGGAAGGCGGCGTTGGCGCTTCAGTCCTTAAATTCCTTGGTGTATTTGCACCAACACAGCTTCCGCTGGCGGTTCTGGAAGGAATGTTAACCGTATTAATTATGATTGCTCTGGATACATATGCAACATCAGAATTAAAACTAATCGGATTTAGAAAGGAAGCAATAAAATGAAAAGGATAAAAACAAAAAATATAGTCATTGTTTTATGTATTTTATGTGTTCTTATTGCATTGGTGCCGCTATTTGCATTAAAGGAAGCGGAGTTCGGCGGCTCGGATGATGCCGGAAGTGTCATGATTGAAGAAATAACAGGCAGCTATGAGCCATGGTTTAATCCGGTATTAGAAACTATGATTAACGGAGAGCTTCCGGGAGAGGTAGAAAGTCTCTTTTTCTGTGTGCAGACGGGGATTGGCGTAGGTATTTTAGCTTTTTACATGGGGCGTATGGTTGAGCGCAAAAAATGGACAGATCATGAGGAAAGTGCATGAAGAAGGGAATTCTTGTTGTAAGCTTTGGTACGACCTATCAGAAGACTAGAGAAAATAATATTGATAAAATAGCAGAAACAGTCAGGATGGCATATCCGGACTGTGAAATCAGGCAGGCGTATTCGAGCAGTCAGGTTAGAAATATTTTAAGAAAAAGGGATCGCATCATCGTTCCCGATACAAAAGAGGCACTGGAGCAAATGAGGGAAAGTGGTATTTGCCATGTTAGAATCCTACCGACTCATATTATTGATGGTATTGAAAATAACATAATGAAGCAAACGGCAGAGGAATACAGGCATTGCTTTAAAACAATGAGTATTGCCCAAGCCTTATTGGAAAAAGATGAAGATTATGAAATCACCGCAAAAGCCTTGTGGGATTCTTTAAAAGAAACCATAAATAATCGTATTGTTATTTTTATGGGGCATGGTTCAAAGCATAGTGCTGACAGCAGTTATGAAAAGCTTGAACAGGCACTGCGGAAATATTCGGGATGTGAACTATATATTGCAACCGTAGAAGGAAGCATAACAATTGAAGATGTAATTGATAGAATGAATAAAAAAAATAAAAATAGAGAAAAGGGTCAGGTAGTGCTCATTCCTTTTATGCTGGTGGCAGGCGATCACGCTGTCAATGATATGGCAGGAGAGAAGGATTCCTTTTATTCTAAATTAAAGGATGAGGGATATGAGACGGAGTGTATTTTAAAAGGAATTGGTGAATATGAAAAAATACGCGAAGTTTATATGCAGCATTTACAAAATACGAATGGAGAATAAATTATGAAAAGAACATTAATACATATATTGACTGTGTGCTTCTGCCTCGTCCTATTAAGCGGCTGCGGTACTGACAAAGAAGAAAAGACAAAAGCACCAGTGTCATTTGCAGATGCTTTGGGGAATGAAGTGAGTGTAGATTCTTCGGATAAGACAGCAGTATTATCGGGAAGCTTAGCCGATGCATGGGTGTCAGCCGGAGGGGCTCTCTTTGCAACAACAGAGGATGCGAAGGATTTGGTAGAGATTACTGAAGAATGTGTGATGCTTGGTATGCTAAAGAGCCCGAGCGTTGAGAAGATAATTGCAGAAGAGATTGACTTTGTTATATTATCGGCAGCGATTTCTGAGCATGTGGATTTAGCGGAGTCATTCAAAAGTGCCGGAATAAAAACAGCATATTTTGATGTAGAAACGTTTGCTGATTATGCGGAAATGATGAAAGTGATGACGGATGTGACGGGCAGAAAGGATTTATATAAACAAAATGTAGAACAGATTCAGGGTGAAATAAAAGACCAGATAAAGAGAGCAGACGGAAGCTCTCCGACAGTCTTATTTTTACGTGCCTTTTCTACCGGAGTAAGAGCTAAGGGCAGCGATAGTATGACTGGAGAGATGCTAAAGGAGTTAGGATGCAGTAACATTGCCGACAGCGAAGGGACACTGCTGGATGATTTAAGTATGGAAGCTATTATAATGGCAGATCCGGATTATATCTTTGTCACAACGATGGGAGAGTCGGAAGAAGCAGCAATGGATATGATTGATGAGCTTTTAATTACGAATCCGGCATGGAGTGAATTAAAGGCTGTAAAAGCAAATCATTATTATGTTCTTCCAAAAGAATTATTTCATAATAAACCAAACAAACGCTGGGGAGAAAGCTATCGTATATTAGCAGATTATTTATATGGTGAAAAGTAAACAAACTAAAAAGGCTAAGGTGGTAATGTTAATTTTGCTATTGCTGCTTTTGATCATGATTATAATTGGATTATGCGGCGGGGCTGCCAGTATTTCTTTTAAGGAATTTCTAGAAATTTTTACTAGCTCCGAGCTTACGAAGGCCGGTAGAATACTTTTGTATGTGCGTTTGCCAAGAGTCGCTGGAGCTGTGATTGCAGGAATAGGACTTGCTCTTGCAGGAACAATCATTCAGATTATTTTAAATAATCCGATTGCAGGACCGAATATTATCGGCGTCAATGCCGGTTCCGGATTTACGGTTGTTTTATGTGGTGTCTTGCTGCCAAAGGCATATGCGGTATTGCCGTTAGCGGCTTTTATCGGGGCATTTCTAACAGTACTGTTTATTTATTATCTTGGTGAGAAGACAGGCTCCTCTAAAATCACATTGGTACTTGCCGGAGTTGCCGTAAATAGTCTTTTAAATAGTGCCGTTGACCTTATCTATACAATGAACGAAGCTTCCTTAATTGCCAGCCGTGCGTTTAAAATCGGCGGACTAAATGGGACTGACTTTCATGTGTTAAAATATGCGGGCATTATAGTAGGCCTTGCCCTTGTTGTGACATTAGTGCTTCATAATGAATTAGAAATTTTTTCACTGGGAGAAGAAAAGGCAAAAACTCTTGGCTTATCGGCAGCGTTTTACCGCTTTGTCTTTCTTGCACTTGCGGCGGCACTGGCAGGGGCAGCGGTCAGCTTTGCCGGTTTGATAGGGTTTATCGGACTGATAGTTCCGCATATGGCAAGGCGATTAGTTGGTGTAGAGTGCAAGTACCTAATTTGTACATCAGCAATTATGGGAGCTTTGCTTTTATTAATCTGTGATTACATAGCCAGAACTTGGTTTGCACCGTATGAGCTGCCGGTCGGAATTGTATTATCTTTTATTGGAGCACCGTTTTTTTTATGGCTGCTTTGCAAAAAAAAGAAAGGAAACAAAAATGCTTAAGCTGACAAACATTTCTGCTGGATATCATAAAAAACCGGTCATTCAAAATATTAATATTGAGTTTGCACCGGGTAAGATTACTTCAATTATTGGTCCAAATGGGAGTGGGAAAAGTACACTTCTAAAAGCAGCTGTAGACTTATGTGAAATATATGAAGGAGAGGTTTCCCTAGATGGATGTAAAAGGGAGAAATCCGCACAAAAGGAGTTTGCGAAGCGGATTTCTTATCTTGCGCAAAATTACATCGGCGGAGCCATAACTGTTTCCAGAATGGTTCTTCATGGAAGGTTTCCTTATTTGAAGTATCCAAGACATTATAGTAAAAAAGATTATGAATATTGCGTGGCGGCAATGAAAAGAATCGGTATTTTATCTTTAAAGGACAGAAGGGTAGAGGAATTATCCGGCGGACAACGTCAAAAGGTATACCTAGCCATGGCTTTAGCAGGTGAAATGGAAGTCTATTTGTTTGATGAGCCGACAACTTATTTGGATGTCAAATATCAGCTTGAAATGTTAGAGATGATAAAACAGCTCAGAGAACAGAAAAAAACAATCATTACGGTACTTCATGATTTAAACTTTGCGATGCAGATTTCCGACGATGTTATTGTTATGAATGAAGGAAACGTACTTTTTTCGGGAACACCTGCCGAAGTATGTGAAAGCGCCATTATTGACAGAGTGTTTCAGGTGAAAACAAAAATATTGCTGGATGAAGAAGGAAAGAAGCATTTATTTTTTGAAGGGAGAAATGCAATATGAGAGGGAGATTATATGGAATTGGAGTTGGACCGGGCGATCCTGAACTCATTACGTTAAAAGCACTAAATTGTATAAAAAAGAGTGATATTATAATTCTTCCCGCAGAGCCGAAGGAAGAATGCTATGCCTTTCAAATTGTGAAAGCCATTTACCCTGAAATTCATGAAAAAGAAATTGTCTGTCTGCCTTTTTTAATGATAAAGGACAAGGAACAGTTAGCGGCGTCTCATAATCAAATCTATAAAAGTATCCAAACTTTTTTAGAAAAAGGAAAAACAATTGCTTTTCTTACGATTGGTGATCCGACGGTTTATTCTACATACAGCTATATTCACAAAAGAGAACTTAGTAAAAGCGGAAATGCTTTCATCATCAGCGGTGTTCCATCCTTTTGTGCGGCGGCAGCATCCCTTGGTATATCGCTTGCAGATCATAAAGAACAGCTTCACATTATTCCGGGTTCCTATAATATAGAGGAGACTGCTCATTTAAGCGGAACAAGAATATATATGAAAGCAGGAAAAAAATTAAATAAACTTAAATTATTTTTACAACAATTGCCAGACATAGCTAATTTTGTAGTATATAGTATTTCTAATTGTGGAATGCAAAATGAAAAAAGAGCAGTGGGATTAGAAAATCTGAATGAGAAAAGCGGATATTTAACTATTGTTATTGTAAAGGAAAAGAATATGTGACTTTGTCACTGACTTATTCAAAAAATCGGGTATAATAAAATTAAGATAACAAAAAACAAAGCAGATAATAAAAGGAGAGAGTGACTATGAGCGCAATACAAATAACAAAAGAAAATTTTGAACAAGAGGTATTGAAATCTGATAAGCCGGTTTTAGTTGATTTTTGGGCTGCATGGTGCGGACCTTGCCAAATGCTGACACCGGTTATTGAAGAACTTGCTGGTGAAGTAACAGATGCTAAAATTTGTAAAGTAAATGTGGATGAGAACCCAGAGCTTGCTGCAAAGTATAATGTTATGACAATTCCGACGCTTGCAGTTTTTAAAGATGGAAATGTTGTAAATTCAGTTTCCGGTGTAAAATCTAAAGCAGCAATTTTAAAAATGCTCTCGTAATATGATAAAGGAATAATTGATAGAGGAGAGAAGCTATTTTGCAATATTTCATTGCTTTTTTTGAAGGGATTATAACATTTATTTCGCCGTGCTTACTGCCGATGCTTCCTATTTATATCTCTTATTTTGCAAATGGAGAAGATAACAGGCAAAGAACACTGAAAAATGCCTTTGGATTTGTACTGGGATTTACGATTATTTTTGTTATGCTAGGTGCATTTGCAGGGAGCATCGGCGGATTTTTAAAACAATATAAAACCGTTGTAAATATAATCACCGGCTTAATCGTAGTGGTGTTAGGATTAAATTTTCTCGGAGTTTTTAATATCGCCATTTTGAATCAGACAAAGAAAATGCAGCTTCAAGTAAAGAGTACCGGATTTCTAACATCGATTCTCTTTGGCATTGTATTTTCCATTGGATGGACTCCCTGTGTCGGAGCATTTTTAGGCTCAGCCCTGATGATGGCGTCAGAGCGTGGTACAGTGGCGGAAGGCATGTTTATGCTTATTATGTATTCTGCCGGTTTAGGAATACCCTTTATAGCCAGTGCGGTTTTAATCGACCGTTTAAAAGGAACCTTTGACTTTATAAAAAAGAATTACTCGATTATTAATAAAATATCCGGGAGCTTATTAGTCATCGTCGGTATTTTAATGATGGCAGGTGCAATGGATTATTTATTATCCATTCTTAGTTTTGTCTCATAAAGGAGTTTAATAATGAAGAAATACAGCAAGTTGATTGCGGCAGTCTGTGCATTTATAATTTTAATTGCAGGAAGCAGTTTCGTATATAAGGAATTAATCAATCAGTATGGATACGGTACAAAGCTCAATACGGAATCTATTGAAGAGGAGCCAAAGGATGAGGCTGTTACGTATAATGATGAAGAAGCTGCGGTATCGGATCATCATGAAGAGACTGCCAAGGAAAACGAAACCGATGATAAAAGTGCACCGGATTTTAAAGTAGTAGATGCAGAGGATGAAGAAATTACCTTATCTTCCTTTGCCGGTAAGCCGGTAGTCTTAAATTTTTGGGCCAGCTGGTGTCCGCCTTGTAAAAGTGAAATGCCTGATTTTCAAAAGGCATACGATCAATATGGAACTGATATTGCATTTGTTATGTTAAATCTTACAGATGGAGTCAGGGAGACAAAAGAGAAGGCACAGAGTTACATTGCAGAGCAGGGATTTACATTTCCGACTTATTATGATGTTGATCAAAATGCAGCTGACACATATTTTATAACATCAATACCAACAACCTACTTTATCGATGAAAATGGCGATGTAATTGCTTCTGCCAAGGGAATGCTCGATGCAGAAACATTAGAAAAAGGAATTTCAATGATAACAAAATAAAAGCATAAAAAAGTTACGCTTATAATCTTCTGATGTAATACTTTACATGAGGAGATTTTTTGTGCTATTCTAAGCAAGAAAACCTATTAAACTCCTAGAATATAAAAAGGAAGGACATATTTATATGTTATACAATATAACGATGAAGCAAATGATTCATCTGTCAAAGGATGAATTTATTCTTGTGGATATACGAAACAAGACATCTTATCAAAATGGATATATACCGGGTGCAGTCAATATTCCGGCAGAGCAATTGGAAGAAAATATAGAGAAGCTGCCAAAGGACAAAAAGATTATTTTGTATTGTATGCGCGGCATCATCAGCGAAGAAGAAGCAAAAAAGCTTTTTGAAAAAGGATATAACATCTATCATTTGACCGGCGGCTATGGCGAATGGCTGTTAAATAGTTTTAAAGAAGAGGATTATTGTGAAAAAGTAGAAAAAAGTCTTCGAAAGAAATTTCATAAATCAATATTCAGTAAATTTACAAAGGCAATCAATCAATATGAGCTCATAAAAGCCAGGGATAAAATAGCGGTCTGTATTTCGGGCGGCAAGGATTCCATGCTGCTTGCTAAATTATTTCAGGAATTAAAACGGCATAAAAAATTTGACTTTGAACTTATATTTCTTGTTATGAATCCGGGCTATAATGAACTTAATTTAGAAGTGATTGAAAATAATGCCAAGCTTTTACATGTACCGGTCACGATATTTGAGACACAAATTTTTGATGCAGTTTATGACATCGAAAAATCGCCATGCTATTTGTGTGCCAGAATGAGGCGCGGCTATTTATATAGTAAGGCTAAAGAGTTAGGCTGTAATAAAATTGCCTTGGGACACCATTATGATGACGTCATTGAAACAATTCTAATGGGGATGCTATATGGAGCACAAATTCAAACGATGATGCCAAAGCTGCATAGTACTAATTTTGAAGGGATGGAATTAATAAGACCAATGTATTTCATTAGGGAAGATGATATTAAGCATTGGCGTGATTATAATGATCTGCATTTTATTCAGTGTGCCTGCCGGTTTACCGATACGTGTTCAACGTGCCGGGAAGATGGGAGCATCGGTTCAAAGCGAATGGAAATCAAACAGCTCATCAGTCAGCTTAAGAAAACGAATCCATTTATTGAAAGTAATATTTTTAAAAGTGTGGAAAATGTTAATTTAAGTACGGTTGTTGCTTATAAAAAAGATGGGATAAGACATCATTTTCTTGATTCATATGATGAAGAACAAGAGTATGATATGAAGTGATAATCTGGTATAATAAATAGCAAAAAGGATAATTTGAAGTATTAAGGAGGAAGGTAAAAATGACTTTGCAGCAATTGCGTTATGCAGTTTGTATCGCTAATAATAAGTCGATGAATAAAGCGGCAGCGGAATTATTTATCACGCAGCCAAGCTTATCCAGTACAATTCGGGATTTAGAAGAAGAAATAGGAATGGATTTATTTTTACGCACAAACCGTGGTATTGTCCTGACAGCAGATGGGGAAGAATTTTTAGGCTATGCAAGACAGATGATGGAACAATACCGGCAAATAGAAGAGCGCTTTATCGAAAATAAAAAATCAAAGAAAAAATTCAGTGTGTCAATGCAGCATTATACCTTTGCAGTTCAGGCCTTTATTGAAATGGCGAAAGAGTTTGGCATGGATGATTATGAATTTGCAGTCCATGAGACAAAAACCTATGAAGTAATTGAGAATGTCAAAAATCAAAAAAGTGAATTAGGCATTTTATATTTAAATGATTTTAATCAGAAGGCCCTTTCAAAAATATTTCATGATAATGAAGTCGAATTTGAAGAATTATTCCAATGCGGCATTTATGTTTATTTATGGAAGGATAATCCGCTTGCCCAAAAGGATAAAATTGAGTTTGAGGATTTAAAAGCTTATCCATGCCTTTCCTTTGAACAGGGGAAAAATAATTCTTTTTATTTAGCAGAAGAGGTATTCAGTACATTTGAATATAAGCAGATTATTAAGGCAGATGACCGGGCAACGCTTTTAAATTTAATGATTGGTTTAAATGGCTACACACTTTGCTCGGGAATTATTTGTGAAGATTTAAACGGCGGACAATATCGTGCGGTACCGCTTGATACAAAGGACAAAATGCGGATTGGCTTCATAAAAAAGAAAAAAATGCCATTAAGCAGTTTAGCTGAGAAGTACATTGAAGAATTAAAAAAATATAAGGACAGAGTTTATTAGAGACGAGGAGATAAAAAATGAAAATAAGGGAAATATATAAAAAAAAGCAAGTTTTATCGTTTGAGATTTTTCCGCCCAAAAGAGATACTTATTTAAAAGATATTACCGAGACACTGGATGTGCTTGGCTTATTAAAACCGGATTATATAAGCGTTACCTTCGGTGCAGGCGGAAGTACCAATAATAACCGGACAATAGAACTGGCAAAAATGATAAAAAAGGAATATAACATTGAGCCGCTCGTTCATTTAACTTGTCTTGTTTATAATAAAGAAGAAATTGATAAATTTATGTATCAATTAAATGAAAATGGGATTGAAAATGTTTTGGCTTTACGTGGTGACAGAAACCCTGATTTAGAAGAAAAGAAAGATTTTAGGTATGCTTCGGATCTGACAAGCTACATAAAAGAGAAATCAAATTTGTGCATAGCGGGTGCATGTTATCCCGAGTCTCATCCGGAATCTAAATCTAAGATAGAAGATATAAGAAGCTTAAATAAAAAGGTAGTATCCGGTGCAGATTTCCTTATTACTCAGCTTTTCTTAGAAAATGAGATGTTTTATTCCTTTGAAGAAAATGCCAGAATTGCCGGTATTGAGACACCGATATCAGCGGGAATTATGCCGGTAATCAATAAGGCTCAGGCAGAAAGAATGATTTCTCTTTGCGGGGCATCATTGCCGGACAAATTCCGTAAAATTATGGATAAGTATGAATTCAATAAGGATGCTCTTTTTGATGCCGGAATGTCCTATGCAATCAGCCAGGTCGTGGATCTTTTGGCAAATGAAGTCGATGGCATCCATTTGTATACAATGAATAATGCGAAAGTTGCCAAGCATTTATGTGAAGGAATTAAAAATCTGATTAAATAAGATAGAAGCGGGGATGAGGCAAGTGTTGTTACCGGTCTGAACATGGGTGCAGACGACTATATCACAAAGCCCTTTCGGCCGCGTGAATTGATTGCGCGGATTAAAACTGCTTTGCGAAAAAGCGGACGCTGTGAATCAACTTTTGAAATCAGCGGGCTTCATGTCGATACGGCAAGCGGCATTGTGAAAAAAACGGCTGTGAGATATTTCTTTCAGCTTTAGAGTACCGACTATTGCTGGTGTTTATCAGCAACCCACAAATTATTATTACGAGGGGCAGGCTTCTTGACAAATTGTGGGACGCAGCGGGCGAGTTTGTCAATGACAATACATTGTGTTGTATGCCACTAGCAAGATAAAAAAGAAAATATTATTGATGCGCTTCGGGATGATATGACTTGATTTAATACAGGAGGAGGTAAGTGAAATAAACGTCACGGACCTCCTTTTGAGATTGTTCATTTAAATGTTATAGTCGGATATGTCCTTTTGGCTGTTTAGAATATCTAATAGAGTGATGCTGTTTAGGTAATTAGTAGTTACTTCATGCAGACCTTCCCAAATAGGCAGTGTCAGGCAAGTGTCCTTATTAGGACAAAGGTTTGGGTTATTGTCCATACAGCTGACGGAATATATGCTGCCTTCGGCACTTAAAATTATGTCATAAACGGTTATTTCGGCAGGCGGCCTGGCAAGCTGATAGCCACCCAGATGTCCACGGTTAGCAATGAGTAAACCGCTGCGATTGAGAAAAGGGACAATTTGCTCCAAGTATTTTTTGGATATATTTTGACGCTCGGAAATATCTTTTAAGGCAATAAAACCTTCATTATAATGTTGTGATAAATCAATCATCATTCGGAGAGAATATCTGCCGCGTGTAGAAATTTTCATGTGGTACCTCCAGCTTACTTTCTTAAGGACCTATCTTATCATAGAAAAGATGGGCATTCAATTAATGTTACTTAAAATGTTTGTTGTAAGTTTTTTTTATAACCAGCTATTATTTTTATATAATAACAGATTTAGGGAATTACTGCTATAATAAGGTTTATAGAGAACAGAGATTCAACTTGAAGCCAATAAAAAAATAATGTATAAGGATAGTGAGAGAAAATGGAATATAATATTTCAACAAAATGTATATACGGAAGAAAACAAGAGAATAATTGTGATTCATCAGGAGCACTTAGCTTTCCAATTTATCAGACAGCAACCTTTGCCCATCGGGGAGTTGGGGAAAGCACCGGATATGATTACAGCCGTTTACAGAACCCGACAAGAGAGCAAGTGGAAAAAGTAGTAGCAGCATTAGAAAATGGTGTGGATGCACTCGCATTTTCAAGCGGGATGGCGGCAATTGCCAATTTAATGGAGTTGTTTCGTCCGTATGATCACATTATTATTGATAATGATTTATATGGAGGAAGCATCCGCTTATTTGATCATATCAGTGAAAAGAATGGGATTTCATTCAGCCGTGTAAATTGTTTTACGCAGTCGATTGAGGACCATATTAATGAAAAAACAAAAGCAATCTTCATTGAAACGCCGACAAATCCGATGATGAATGTGATAGATATACAAAAAACAGCCGAAATAGCAAAGAAATATAATATTTTGCTGATTGTGGATAATACGTTTTTATCGCCATATTTTCAAAATCCACTTGACTTAGGGGCAGACGTTGTTGTACATAGCGGGACTAAATATTTAGGCGGTCATAATGATACAATTGCAGGGTTTTTAGTTACTTCATCAGAAGAGATTTCCGGGAAGCTTCGTTTTATCATAAAAACAACCGGAGCAGGTTTAGCACCGCTTGACAGCTGGCTGATTTTAAGAGGGATTAAAACGCTTGCAGTTAGAATGGAACAGGCACAGAAAAATGCTTTTATAATTGTAGATTGGCTTCAAAAGCAGAAAAGAGTTGTTAATGTTTACTATCCGGGAATTCCTCAAAATCCAGGCTATGAAATTTGTCAACAACAGGCAAGAGGCTTTGGCGCGATGATTACTTTTGAGACAGAATCAAAGGAGCTGGCGCTGGACATATTAAAGAAGGTAGAGCTTATTCATTTCGCGGAAAGTCTTGGCGGGGTAGAGACATTAATTACTTATCCGATTACACAGACACATGCGGATGTTCCAAAAGAGAGGTTAGCAGAAAACGGAATTACGGATAGAATATTAAGATTATCAGTCGGCATTGAACATACAGACGATTTATTAAAAGAATTGGAGCGGGTTTTCCATGAAGAATAATAAAATTGATTTTAATACAGTCATTGATCGGAAAAATACAAACAGCTTAAAATATGACTTTGCCAAAAAACGCGGCAAACCGGAAAATATATTGCCGCTGTGGGTTGCAGATATGGACTTTAAAGTGGCAGAAGAAATTTTAGATGCGATTAAAAAGAGAACAGAACACGGAATATTTGGCTATAGTGAAGTGCAGGAGGAGTATTTTGATGCGATAAAAGACTGGATGCAAGAAAAGCATAACTGGCATGTCGAAAGACAATGGCTTGTAAAAACTCCGGGAATCGTGTTTGCGCTGGCTATGGCGTTGCAGGCTTATACAGAGCCCGGAGATGCGGTTTTACTACAGCAGCCGGTTTACTATCCATTTAGTGAAGTGATTCTGGACAATGACAGAAAATTGATAGACAATACGTTAGTACTTGGCGGGGACAATAAGTATCATATTGATTTTGAGGATTTTGAACAAAAAATACAAGAACATAAGATAAAGCTTTTTTTCCTTTGCAATCCTCATAACCCGGTAGGCCGGGTATGGACGATAGAAGAGTTAAAGAGGCTTGGTGATATTTGTATTAAATATAATGTGATTGTAGTAAGCGATGAGATTCATGAGGATTTTGTGTTTCAAGGAAGGCATCAAGTCTTTGCAGCAATCAGCGACGATTTAAGAGAGCGGACGATTACCTGCACTTCTCCGAGTAAGACATTTAATCTCGCCGGATTGCAAGTATCCAATATTTTTATAGCAAATAGACAACTGCGTCAGCAATTTCGCAAACGAATTTATGCGGCTGGTTATAGTCAGCTAAATACACTTGGACTAACAGCATGCGAGGCAGCATATAAATATGGAGGAGGTTGGCATGAAGAGTTAATGACATACCTAAAAGAGAATATTAATTTTGTAAGTGATTATGTAAAGAGACGGATTCCAGGCATTCAGCTTGTTGATTCAGAAGGAACTTATCTGCTGTGGCTGGATTTTAGGGGCCTGGGACTTACAGAGGAAGAAAGGGAAGTACTCATTGTAAAAAAAGCTGGGCTCTGGCTTGACAGCGGGGCAATCTTTGGTAAGTCGGGTGAGGGGTTTGAACGAATCAATATAGCGTGTCCCAGAAGTATATTGGAAGAAGCATTACAGAAGCTTGAAACAGCAATAAATAATAATTTGGCAAAAAAATAAAAATATATTGACAAATGTTAGTAATTATATTAGCATTAAACATACAAAACCTATGGAGTAAATAGGTAAAGGAGAAAACAATATGTATAAAAATGAAAGTTGCCAAAACATGTGCTGTTGTAAAGCTGTATGCAGAAATTTGAATACAGTGTGTTTTTGTACGTATTATGATGCCTGATTAGCAGTGGAATGAATGAGCAGGTGCCATATCGGCAGCTGCTCTTTTTATTACAGGGAACAAAAAATTATAAGAAAGATGGAGGAAAGAAAAAATGGGAAAAATCAAAGAAAGTGCAGTTGAATTAATCGGAGGAACACCAATTTTAAAGCTAAACCGCTATAGTGAACAATCGGGAGTAAAAGAAGCAAATATTTTAGCAAAGCTTGAATATTTAAATCCGGCCGGTTCTGTAAAAGATAGAATTGCATTGGCAATGATAGAAGATGCAGAAAAAAGCGGTGCTTTAAAGCTGGGTGCAACAATTGTGGAACCAACGTCAGGTAATACCGGAATCGGCCTTGCAGCAGTAGCAGCAGCAAAAGGATATAAAGTGATTTTAACTCTTCCGGATACAATGAGTGTGGAAAGAAGAAATTTATTAGCAGCATATGGTGCGGAAGTTGTCTTAACAGAAGGTGCCAAAGGAATGAAGGGTGCCATCGCACGGGCTGAGGAATTAAAGAATAGCATTTCGGGCGCAGTTATTTTAAGTCAATTTGAAAATCCTGCCAATCCTAAAGTCCACAAAGAA